>CAYYNJ010000150.1:0-7143 GCA_964472775.1 uncultured Spirochaetaceae bacterium | reverse complement strand
TCCAGCGGCGGCGGCGGAAGAGGGGGCCCGGAGGATCGGCGGCGCCGTGACGGCGTCCGCCACCACCACCCTTTCGGTATTCGTTCCCCTCCTCTTTCTCACCGGAATCACCGGGCTTTTCATGAAAGACATTTCCTTGACCCTGATCTTCTGCCTCGCCGCTTCCACGGCGGCGGCCTTGACGGTGATTCCCTTCATGGCCTCCCGGATCCGCAGCCCCGGGGAAGACCGGAAAAAGAAGCGCCCCGCCCCCCTGAATGAAAAAATTTCCCGGGCCGAAGAAAAGATGGGGGCGATTTACCGCCGGTGGCACGAGAAAGGCCTGGCCAACCGGGGATTTCTCTTCATCACCGCCGCCCTCCTCCTCATCATCAGCGGGGTGGCCCTTACCAGACTGGGTACCGCCTTACTGCCCCAGGTGGACTCGGGAGAAATTGAAGTAACCTGGAAGTACCCCCGGGAAACCTCCCTGGAAGAAACCCGGCGGCGCATCACCGCCTCGGAGGAACTTTTCCGGCGGACCGCCCCGGAGATTACCGCAGGAACCATCACCGTGGAGCCGGGGAAGGGCACGGGGCTCTTCCGTCTCGCCCCCGCAAAAGAGCGAAACCGCACGGTTTTTGACATCATCGAAGAACTTCATGGGGTCACCGGGCAGCTTTCGGGAGCGGAGGTATCCTTCTTCAACGGCGGCGTCGACGGCCTGGTGGCCCTGGGAACCGGCGGACAAGGATTCCTGGTGGAGCTGGTTGGGGAAAGCAGGATCCAGGTTGACAAGACCGCCCGCGATCTTCAGCGTTACCTTCAGAACCAGCCCGAAGTACTCTCGGTCACCAGGAATGTTAACCTGGACAGCCGGTCCGCCGCCTTTGCCCTCGATCTTCAGGTACTGGGGGATCTGGGCCTCTCTCCCCGGGAAGCCGCCGCGGCGGTACGGATCTACTTTCACGGTATGGAGGCAGGAACCCTCCGGGTGGAGGACTCCTCGGAAGCCAGGACCGGCCCGTCCGGCTGGGACCGGTACGGCCGTTCCCTGGAAGAACTTCCCGGCACCCTGGAAATACGGCTCCTCCCGGCCTGGCGGGAACCGCCGCTCTCGGAAAACATCCTGAACGGATTGAAACTAAAAACCCCCGGCGGCGCGATGGCGGCGTTGAACTGGCTGGGAACCCTGGAATACCGGGAAGAACCGGACCAGATGTTCCGGAAGAACCGGCAGAACGTGGTGCTGGTGGAAGCGGCCTTGACCTCCGCCGAAACAGGCAAGCTGTCCCGGAGGCTGGAGAGAGATTTTTCCTCCCTGAGAACCGGAGAGGTATCCTGGAACCTCCAGGGACCCGGCGGGCTCTTGGCGGAATCGCTTTCATCCCTTTTGATTGTTCTGGCGGCGGCGGTATTCCTGGTTTATACGGTCATGGTGATTCAGTTTGAGCGGTTTGTTCAACCCCTGATCATCATGGCCTCCATCCCCTTCACCCTGGTGGGAATCGCCGGATCCCTCTTCCTCTTCGGTTCGGATATTTCCATCATCTCCTTTCTGGGGATCATCGCCCTGGGCGGGGTGGTGGTGAACAACGCCATCGTTCTCATAGACGCCATGAACCGGCTCAGAAAGGAGGAAGGCTTTTCCTTGAAGGATGCGGTACTGGAAGGGGCCGGAAGCCGGCTCAAACCGGTACTGATGACCACCCTCACCACGGTCCTGGGGGTCACTCCCATGGCCTTCGGCACCGGCGCCGCCGCAGAACTCTACGCCCCCCTGGGCCAGGTCATCTTCGGCGGCCTCATCACCTCCACCGCCATAACCTTGGTACTCATTCCGCTGATCTACTACACCGTGGAGGGAAGAATTAAAAACCGTACTGCTGCTCTTGTTGAACCATAAAGAAAACGGTATTTTTATAGAACCTATGAAAAGCAATAACGAAAAAACCAAAGCCCCCAGACGGCGGGGAAGAATCTTTTTTATCATCCTCTTCCTCATTATTCTGGGCCTGCTAGGCCTCCAGGCGGCCCGGCTGGCAGCGAAAAACAGCGGCCCCTCCTCCGCCTCGGAAGAAACCGAATCGGAGCCTTCATTCGCCGTGAACACCACCTATGCCCGCCAAGGTGAATTGATAGAAACTTTGAGCATCAACGGCGACATCACCGCCTACAACAGTGTGGAAGCCTACCCGGAAACCACCGGCCGCATCACCGGTCTCACCGTAGACCTGGGTGACACGGTCGCCAAGGATCAGGTCATCGCCTGGGTGGATCCCAGCCGGCCGGGCATGACTTTTTCCCAAAGCCCCGTGAAGGCCCCCATCGGCGGGACCGTCACCTCGGTGGTATCCAAGGCGGGAACCATGGCGGCGCCTCAGGTTCCCGTGGTGACCATCGGAGACCTGGCTCAGCTTCAAGCCCGGACCTACATCCCCGAGCGGTATACCTCAAGGATCAGCCTTTCCATGCCGGCGGTCCTCCGTTTCGAAACCTTCCCGGACCAGGCCTTCCAGGCCAAGGTATCGAAAATCCGCCCCGTGGTGAATCCCGCCAGCCGGACCATGGAAATCAAGATGGATATCCTGGGGGAAAAAAAGGGAATCAAACCGGGGATGTTCGCCGAAATTGAACTGGTGATCGACCGGAAAGAGGGGGCCCTGAGGATTCCCGCGGAGGCTCTCATCTCCCGGTTCGGAGAGGATGCGGTTTTCGTCCTTAACGAGGACGGTACGGTAACCCAGACACCGGTAACCGTGGGGCTCCAGGTAGACGGGGTGGTGGAAATCCTCGAAGGACTTGATCCGGATTCGGAGATTGTCTATCAGGGAACCACCCAGCTTGAAGACCAGTCCCGGGTGAGAGTCATCAACCGGCTCGAAACCCTCCGGTAGGCCGCCGCTATGGGTCTTTCAAAATCCGTCGTCAACCGCCCCACCACGATCCTGATCATCTTTGCCCTCCTGGTGGGTCTGGCCCTCTACATCGTACCCCAGATTCCCATCGACCTCTATCCGGAGATCAACCCGCCCATTCTGGTGGTTATTTCCAGCTACCGGGGCGCGGGGCCCGAGGAGGTGGAAGAAACCTTGACCCGGCCCCTGGAAGGAGCCCTGATTAACGTCAGTAACGTCCAGCGTATGACTTCCACCAGTTCCGAAGGGAACGCCATGATTATGCTGGAATTTGACTGGGCCCACGACCTCACCGAAGCGGCCAATGAAATTCGGGATAAACTGGAATTCATCAAGGATTTTCTTCCTGATGAATCCTCCACGCCCCAGATTTTTAAGTTCGATCCCTCCATGCTTCCCATCATGGACCTGGTGGTGACGGGCAACCGGCCCCCGGAAGAGCTTTTTGCCATCGCCGAATCGCAGATCCAGCCCTATCTGGAGCAGGTGGAAGGGGTAGCCACCTCTTTCATCAGCGGAGGAAAGGAAAAAATCATCCGGGTAGAGATTCCCCAAAACCGGCTGGAAGCCTACGACCTCAGCCTGACCCAGGTGGCCCAGATCCTGGCGGCCCAGAATATGGATATGAGCGCCGGCAGTGTCGACGAAGGAGCCAAAAGCTACCTGGTCCGCACCACCGGTCAGTTTCAGAATCTTGAAGACATCCGCAATGCCGTAATTGCCTACAAGGGCGGTGTTTCCCCCATGGGCGCGCCCGCTCCTTTAAAAACGGTGCGGCTCAGGGACATCGCCGTCGTTCAGGAGAGCTACCGGGACGCCAATTCGGTGGTTTACATCAACGGTGAACCGGGAATCTATATCAGCATACAAAAACAGAGCGGAACAAACTCGGTGGCGGTGGCGGATAAGGTCAAAGACCGGCTCGTCTCGGTAAACCGGAACCTGCCCGCCGGGGTGGGCGTAGAAGTTCTCACCGATTCGACCCAGATGATCCGGGACAGCCTCAGCCAGGTAACCAACTCCGCCGTCACCGGTGCCGTCCTGGCCATGCTGGTTCTCTTCGTCTTTCTCCGAAGCCTCAAGTCCACCTTCATTGTGGGCCTTTCCATTCCGATCTCTCTGCTGATTACCCTGATGGTGATGTACTTCATGGGCCTCACCCTCAATATCATGACCCTGGGGGGACTCACCCTGGGAATCGGAATGATCGTGGACTCTTCCATCGTTATTTTAGAAAACATCTTCCGGTACCGGGAAAAGGGGGCCAAACTCAAACCCTCGGCCATCCTGGGTTCGGCGGAAATGGTCACCGCCATATTCGCCTCCACCTTAACCACGGTCTGTGTTTTTCTGCCGGTTTTGATGTTTAAGAAAGAATTGGAAGTGATAGGAGTGATGTTCAAAGACATCGCCCTGACGGTGGTGATAGCCCTCTTATCATCCCTGGCGGTTTCAGTGTCCCTGGTACCGGTTCTCTCCAGCGCCTACCTGAAGCTCTATACCCGGAAACAGCGTCCCCTGAAATTCCGCCTTCTGAGGAAAGTAGATGCGGGGATGGACCGGTTTTTCACCGGCATGGACAACGGATATAAGAAAACCCTGGCCTTCGTACTGAACTTCCGGGCTTGGACGGTGGTCATCATCGTGGCCGTGCTGGGCTTGAGCCTCTCCCTGATTCCCTCCATCGGGTTCAACCTTTTCCCCGTTCCCGAAGACGAGTCGGTCACCCTGGAGGTGGAACTTCCCATCGGGTCGAACCTGGAAGCCACCGAGGACGTGATGACCCGGCTGGAAGAAATCATCAACCAGGAAGTGTCGGGCATTAAAGACATGATTGTCACCTCCGGCACATCGGTGATGTTCGGACTGGGCGGCAGCGCCGCCAACATGGGCCAGATAAAGATCACCCTTCCTCCCTTTGATCAGCGGATCGACACCTCGGCGGTGATTCAGGAGAAGCTGCGGGCCCATTTTGACGATTTTCCTGCGGTGCTTTTCACCTTCACCGCCGGGCAGGCCAACATGAGCGGCGGCGCTCCCATCAACATCGCCATCCGTTCCGAAGACCTGTCCAAGGCCAAGTTAATGGGGGAACGGATCGAGAACCTCATACGGGAAAACCTCACCGACGTGACCGAACCGGAACTGAACATCGCCGACGGACTCCCCCAGGTAGAGGTGGTGATAGACCGGAACAAAGCCTACGATCTTGGTTTGAATGTTTACTCCATCGGCCAGGAGGTGAGCGCCAACGTGGACGGTAAAACCGCCACCCGGTTCCGTTCCGGCGGAAACGAGTACGATGTGGTGGTTATTCTTCCGGAAGATGACCGGAACGAGATTCCCGATCTGAGAAAGATCTTCGTAGTCAACAGCATGGGTAAAAGAATCCCCCTCTCGAGTTTTGCCACCCTGGAGAAGAGTACCGGGCCGGTTTCCATCACCCGGGAAGATCAGGTCCGGACGGTCCACGTCACCGCGGGGCTGCGTCCCGGGGTTCCCACCAACGAGGGGGAAGCCCAGGTACGGGAACTGATTAACGCCAACATCATCACCGACGAAGATGTGGTCATCGACTACGCCGGTGACTATGCGGAGATCATGAAGATGGTTCAGAAATTCATCGTCATCATGATTATTGCGGTGGCCTTGGTCTTCGGTGTCATGGCCAGCCAGTTTGAATCTCTCAAAGACCCGTTCATCATCTTTCTCAGCATCCCTTTGATGGTGATCGGTATCGTATTCCTGTATGCCCTGATGGGAACCCCCTTCAGCATGCTCACGGCGGTGGGGCTGGTGATGCTGGCGGGCATCGTGGTGAACAACGGCATCGTCCTGGTGGACTACACCAACCTTTTGCGGAAGCGGGGTCTTTCCGTGCGGGAAGCCTGCATCGAAGCGGGGGGGAACCGGCTGCGGCCCATTCTCATGACCACCTTGACCACCGTCCTGGGAATGGTTCCCATGGCCTTCCTCAGGGGCGAAGGGGCGGAAATGGTAAGACCCATTGGCCTCACCGTGGTGGGGGGGCTCACGGTGAGCACCATCATGACCCTCTTCATGGTTCCCGTGGTCTACTCTCTCTTCAACAAAGAAAAACCGCATAAGGAGAAACAGGTATGATAAGGATGGAAATCATCGCCGACAACGCCGTGGAGGAGGACGTGATGGAGGCCCTCAGGGCCCGGGAGGAGGTGACCCATTTCACCAAGATCCCCAATGTCCACGGCGAAGGGGACAGCACCCCCAAACACGGCAACCATATCTGGCCGGAGGAAAACTTCATCCTCATCGTCTACGGGGAGGAGGAGACGGCGGCCCACGTCAGGGAGGCGGTAAAAGAGGTTAAAGACCGGTTTCCCGACGCAGGAATCAAACTTTTCGAGATGGGTTCCTAAATATAAAAAAAACTATTGTAAACGGTCATCGCTCCTTTTATGATTAAGAAGATTCCCTGAAAGGGAAGTTGTTTTTAAAAAAGGAGTCTCCGTGGGCCGCCTGAACCGCTTTTACCAGCAGTGGGTAACGCCGCCGCAAACCCGTCTCGTCGGAGGAGTTCAATACTGGCAGGAGCGGGTTCTTAACGGGATCCTCCTTATTGCCGCCCTTTTCGGACTTCCCGTATACCTGGCCAGTGTCCTCCTTTCCCTGAACGAGGGGCTCTTCACCGTGGCCGTCCTGGACTCCCTGGTTTACGGAATCCTCATCTTTCTGGCCCTCTACCGCGGCGGCTCTTATTATTTCCGGGCGGCGACCTTGGTTTTTCTCACCTACCTTCTTGCCCTTATCCTGCTCTACGTCCTGGGGGATGAAGGAGCGGGGCCGGCATGGCTTTTCGCCTTCCCGGTGATGGTGGCTCTCCTATTGGGGTTCCCCAGTTCCTGGGCGGCCCTGGGGATCAACCTGATCACCCTGGCCGGGGCGGGATGGATCATGTATCGGGGTTATGGTGATGCTTCCGAGGGTCTCACCTTTCTGATCCGGTGGAGCGTCATCAGCCTCAATTTTCTCATTCTGAACATCATGGTCACCCTCTCCCTCGGTTCGGTCCTCTACGGTCTTCAAACCACCCTGAAGGCCCGGGAAACGGCCCAACAGAAGTACCAGCGGATATATGAAAATTTCCTCGATATCTACTTTGAAATAGCCGTGGACGGCACCATCCTGGTGATCACCCCATCGGTTCAGGAGATCTGGCGGGAGTCCCCCCAGGAGCTGCAGGGAACCAACCTCTTTGACCGGATGA
>CAYYNJ010000149.1:4103-7191 GCA_964472775.1 uncultured Spirochaetaceae bacterium | reverse complement strand
TCTGTGGAACCGATTAATTCGTCGCCGCCTCTC
Source organism: uncultured Spirochaetaceae bacterium (assembly GCA_964472775.1). Classification (GTDB taxonomy): domain Bacteria; phylum Spirochaetota; class Spirochaetia; order UBA9216; family UBA9216; genus CAYYNJ01. The sequence continues at coordinate 7,158 of CAYYNJ010000149.1, read as the reverse complement.
CACTCGGTTTTATCGATGGTGACGCCTGCCTCAATGAGAAATGACTTCATATTCTCTGCCCGCTCCCGGGAAAGAGCTTCAAGTTCCGCCCCCTCCTCATCGATTCCTTCAGGATTAGCGTGGCCTACGATGGTTACACCTTTGTAGCCCATCAAAACCAGCTCCTTGAACAGAGACTCGCTTAGAGTCCGCAACTCGCTCTTCTGAGCCTCCGACATATTACCCGAATCAGGGGGAAAGTTGACCAGGCGAACGATAACCATATCATCCGCCACCATCACCTGGAGGTTCTTCGTCGTATAGGAATCTGAATCAATGGCATCGTAGGCGTTCTGGGGGGTAGGACTGCTCGGCATTTCCATTTCTCCCTCGGCGGCATCTTGCGGAAGAATCTCTTCCTGGGGAGTTATCAGGGGAACGGCCGGTCCCTGGAGCCTTCTTTTAAGCTTCACAGCATCGTTGTTTTTCGGAGAATTGATTTCCTCTTTTATGCGGTTTACATCTATGGTAACGGAATCTTCCGCTGCAGAAGGTTCTTCCAGGCGTTCTATCTGACGGTTGACCACTTCCACGGCGCTGGTGAGGGCTGCTTCTACGACAATGGTTCCGCAACTGCCGCAATACCGAAGCAGGACATAATGGGCATCCCCGGACTGCCATGTATCGGCGATGACGGCACCACGGAGAGAGTTTGAAGAGACTACGGCCCTGCAGTATTCCAAAACTTTGACATTTTCCGAACTCATGTCGCCGCTTAACGACACGGTGGAATCGACTTTACTAGAAAGCTGCATGAGTATATCAATCCGGGCGTTCTCAAGGGCCTCGTCGAGGGAAAAGCCCGATCCCACGCCCAGGAAAGCGTCTGTTTCGTAAGGAATGCTCGCTATCCAATCGGGAGCATCCGCCTGCAGGGGACTCCCTATCAACAAAAGTAATAACACAATTATGAAACGCTGCGGAATTTTATTAAAAGGTTCCATGGACGCCCCTTTCATACCGGCAGAAACACCGGCATCATTGACCTCATGTTCAAAACACTTTCTACAGTAATACAGCTGCCATGCGGCAGGATAATCCCGTTAACCCGAGAAAGCCGTCATCCTGAATCCGGCCGGTAATTCCTTCATGGCTAAATGAGTATTCTACTCCACCCTGAAGCTAATTTACAAGATTTTTTATTTTCAACAGGGGCGTGCTGCCAATATGAACCGCCCCGGTTTTACGGGACCCCCAAGATCACAAACCAAATCCAGAAGTCTCCCCGGCGGGGCGTCTCGGCCGAACCCGTCTGCCCGCAGGCCCTGTCTGGATTATCCTTCTTCCCGAGGGGCCCGATGATGTGTTTTTCTATGGGATGCGTAGAGAATTATCCCTGTTCCCATGATGAGGACCCAGAAAATAATAATCCCCGGCAGGGTCCGGTATACCCCAAGGCCGAATACGGGAGGACTGCCGGGATATAAAGGAAGGCCGAAGGCTTGGGGGAATAAAAAAGTCATGGGGTGGGTGATGAAATCCACGATCCAGTGGCTAAAAACCATCAGACCGATGACAATCCCCTCCTTTATCCCCTTGTATATCCCCGCAGCGATGATTCCCGCCAGGGCCGACCAGAGGGCGGACATGAGAAGACTGTGGGTCAGCCCGTGATTAAGCTCTTCATTCATGCCAAAGATCATGAATCCGATCCAGAGAATGTCGATTATCTCCGTCGATACCATCAGCACGGCGAGATGGACCTGGGGAGTCCACTTCTTTGCGATGAGTCCGATCCCCGTATGCTCTATTCCTGCCATGTTTCTTTCCTCTCTTGAAATAATTACGTTGTAGAAGCGGAACGTTCATGGGCATGACGCCTGCCCATTTTCACAAGTTTGACGGCAATGAGAATAAGCCACACCAGCGAGAGAATTCCCCCCGGGGCCGCAAGAGCCACCGCAAAAGATTCAAGCGTTGGAAACAGGGCGAGGAGGAGCACATAGAGAAGAAGGAATGCTGTTCCTGTCACCCCCGTCCACGCTGCTGCTTGGCCGAATTGTTTACCCCGGGCTATTACCAATGCCATGGACAGACTTCCTAGGGAGGAGAGGAAGAATCCGGAGAAGGTCCCGAGGCTCCCGTGTTTGCTTTTTACCAGAAGGGCTTCGCCGGCGGCGATGAGTGCCGATTGCTGTGTTCCCTCTGTGGCCGCATAATACCTTCGGGTCAGTTCCAGCATGGCCAGGCCCGAGTTGGTTGCAACAAACACCAGCGTCCCGGTGAAGAGGACCATAAAGGCCAGAGCCGCATAGGGCAGATTCACCCTGCGATGAGCGGCCGAAACGGCGAAGAAAACCGGGAGCATAAAAAGGGAAATAACCACATTCAACAGATCAAAGTGATACAAACCGAGTAAGACGTTCTCGTGGAGTTCGGCAAATCTTCCAAGAGCATCCTGGGGGAGCTTAGTGATGTTGCCGCTTGTGAACGAACCAAAGCCGATGTCGAATAGGGTTCCCCCGATACAAAGAATGGCGGCGATGCCCCCAAACAGGTATATCCGCTCCCACTGCAAGTCCTGGGTCAACTTCTGTTCATTAATCGTCATGTATAAGTCCTCCTTCCAATAAGAGACCGTTCAAAAAAATATTCACCGCTTCACGAAACCAGGATTTAAAATCCACCTGGAATTCCCGAAGCCCCTGTTCCTTAATAGCCTGCCGGAGTACCGGGGCAGGCTGGGAAATGTTACCGAAACCCACTATGAGGGCTTGAAGCTGCACAAGCAGTTTCCCCCCCCTGCCGCCGTGGAGGGCGGGAAGGACCGCTTCAATAAGCTCTCCGGTCCTCTGGATATGCTCTGAAAGAAATGTCTTAAACCGCACCGCCGCTTCAAGATTGATATTCCGTTCCAGCACAGGATGAAGGATCGCCACCAACCGGTAGAGAATTTCCTGGTTCTCTAAAGATTCCGCAATGTATGTCTGGAGTGCCTTCTTCCATGCGGCTTCCGAATTATGGCGGCCCTGGGTCAAGAGAATATCGGCGCCCTGAAACCACACTTCATATTAAC
>CAYYNJ010000149.1:3473-4093 GCA_964472775.1 uncultured Spirochaetaceae bacterium | reverse complement strand
TCCAGCGTCCGCTGCAGGACGGCGAGATAGAGGTCTTCCTTGGTGCGGAAGTAGAGAAAGAGCGTTCCCTTGGCCAAGCCTGCGCTTTCCGCAATATCGATTATCTTTATTTCATCGAAATCATGTTTTCTGTACAGCCCGTGAGCCGCCGCACAGATCTCTCGCTTCCGCTCATCCTTCTCTGATTGCCGCAGTGCTTTTCTTCCCCCCATGCTCTTTTCACCCCCTTCGGCTCGTCAAGTTTTTCACCCCCAAGCCTGCCATTTAATTGACCCCAGGTCATTTAAAGAACAATTTAATGACCCTTGGTCATTTTGTCAAGAGGATCTTCAACTGAATATAGTGAATGGAACCGAGCCGAGCCGGCGGAAAGAAACATGATTTTTTTACCTTCATTATTGTCACCGTCCCTCTTTTTGCCTATTATCCCTGTACAAGGAAGAATGAAAGCAACAGGAAGGGACTTTATGATTCTAGATAAAATAGAAAACCGAAAATTGTACGAGCATATATCCCGGCGTTTAAAAACAGGGCTGACCTATCTGGGGAGTCTTTCTATTAAAGATTTTAAGGAGGGCCGGATCGACCTGGACGAAAACAATCTTTACGCCCTTTTCCAG
>CAYYNJ010000149.1:0-3463 GCA_964472775.1 uncultured Spirochaetaceae bacterium | reverse complement strand
TATCTCGGTAAGAAAATACGAAAACCACGACCGGTACATCGATATCCAGTACATCCTCGAAGGCCAAGAGATAATCCGGTACACCGGGGCATCCGGCCTGACGGTTTCCGAACCCTACGATGAGGTCAAGGATATCAGGTTCTTCGGCCTCGCCCCCGGCACCGATTGCCTCCTGAACCCCGGCGATTTCGCCGTATTCTTTCCCCAAGATGCCCACGCCCCGAAAATCGCCGCCGGAACGCCGGGACCGGTGAAGAAAGTGGTAATTAAAATACTGGTAGATTAGTTGCTCCCCGGCAGAAAAAAAAGCCCCCGGTTCTTGCGAGAAAACAGTTGCCGGCAAGAACCCGGGGGGGAATTAAATGTACATTGAAAACCTCGCCATATTACTGAACGATAAGGGTACCGCCGTGTTCGGTGAGATAATCCGCAACGTCGTTATGCTTGTTCTGTAGGGCAACGGCATAGGGGCTGTATTTATTCGTACCGTCTCTCCTTCTGCCTAAAGCATTCACGTTGGCCCCCTGCTCCACCAGATACTTCACCACTTCCATTTGGCCGTATTCCGCAGCCTTCCAAAGAAGGGTGTAATCGTCGCCGGAAATGGCGCTGGTGGCTTCAATTCGGCCGCCATCTTCGATATAAGCTTTCACCGCAGCCAGGTCCCCGGTTTTTGCCGCTGAGTAGGGAGTAAAATCCGAAGGGGACATGGACAAACACCCTGATAGGGTAAGGAGTAATAAACCCGCAAGGCTCAGGAGGAGGGAAACGTTAATGATTCTTTTCTTCATGCTCTTCTTCCTTTGTGTTGTTTGGTTTTCTCATTAACCCTATAAGAAAAAATCCCCGATGTAAACTGACTTTTCTCAATTTCCTGCATCATCTCGAAAATGTTCAAAACATTTCTTTATCCATGAAAAAACCTTGATATTATGATTTTATTCTCTATAATTATATCGGGTTTCCTTCGAATATTAATCGCTTTTCGAATCTTTGACCCGCCCAAAAACGTTTACTAATTAGGAGATATCCTCATGAAAAGAAAGACGGTGTGGCTCATTATTATTGTATTGCTATTCAGCCAGGCGGGCTCCTTGTTCTCTGAGTCGATGATCAACATTCCCGGCTTGGGCGATGTGGGTTATGAAAAGAAAGACGATACCACCTATTCTTTCGGGATACCGAAAATCGGTACCTTCGACTTTAAAGGGGTATTTAACAGCACCTCTGACTTCGATCTAATGGCGGTAGTACCGGTGAGCGCTGCCACAGATTACATTCCCATGATCGGTCAATTGCTGGGAATCCTCGGCCTAGATTCTGTCACCTACCGTTTGACCCCCGCCGGCATGGGCCTCAAAATCCATCTGGAAGAGGGCGGACTGGGCATGTTTAGGGAATATATTATTGAAGAATTATGGGTCTTCGAATGGCAAAGGATCGGCACCGAAGCGTTGATCTCGACACTTGAGTTGAAAAATTTTGATATGGAAACCTTATTTGACGGCCCTACTTTGAATGGTAAGGTATCCGGTGAGTTTTCTGTGATCGGAATGAATTTGGGCTTTGCAGAAGAAGGGATCTTATCCTTCGAGGCCATAATAAAATCTATTATCAATCAGATCGCCCCTCTGGCGCAAAATTATATTGCGGGATATGCCCGGGATGTGTACAACAATTCAAAACAGCTGGTTTCCAGTGTAGGAAGCTGGGGGATGGGCCAGGCTAACAGCCTGATTAATGAAGTTGGAATCATCGCCCATGATGTAAGCGCCAGTGTCTCTCATGGAAGTCATAGTTTTGATAAATGCTACAATGAATGTACGGTCAATTACGCCAACAGCCAGAGATTCAGACTCCTTGAGGGAAGTAATCAGATTGTTCAGGATTTTTATAACAGGATTTATCGTGATATTAGAAAAGTCGAAGGGAACAATGAACAAGAGACCCAGAACCTCAGGAAGCAAGCCGTCGATACGGAGTGGTTCAACCTCGTCAACCGTTTCAACGCAGAGTGGCAGCACGTCTTCGATGATGATGAGGTAGAAAATTACTTCTTTAAAAGTTCTTCGGAACGCCGGGCTCGGGAAAGATACAAATCTTTGATCGGTGAATCTTGGGGGCAGCATAAAGATCTTGTGAACCATCTCTACAATCAGTTGATGACGATTAAAGAACCGGTGAGAAATGCCAGAACCGCCGAACAAACCTACAGCATCTTGAAAAATGTGGCCCAATCGGGAACGGCGGTTCAATTTCTTCACGCCGAAGAAGATTACGCCTGGGATAATCCCTGGAACAACCAGTTGTATCAGGACAATATCAGTGTCATCTTTTTTGAGAAACATAACGGTTGGAATCAACTTTGGTACCTGCTTCCCGCCGGGACGGATAACACCTATCACATTCAAAACGCCCAGACGGGAAAGTACCTTCACATTCTTAATGGTGATGATAGAAGCGGCAATACCCTGGTCACTTACAGCGGTTATGGAGGAGCTAATACGATTTTCAAAGCCGTGGCTGAGGAGAACGGCTATATCACCTGGTATTCGAACAACGGCTTTGCCTTTGATTTATACGACGGCCGTCCGGTCAACGGCGCCGACCTTCAGCTCTGGGAAGCCAATAACACTCTGGCGCAGAAATTTTATATTCACATTCCTGCTGACCAACCGGCGGTGAAACCGGGCGTTTTTACCCAAATGATCAACGCCGAGAAAGGGGGGCTCATCCATGTTGAATTCGGCCCCGTGCAGGGGGATGCCGAATGGGCCACAAGCTACGGATGGCATAGCGGTATGTGGGTATTTGAACCCGTGGAGGGAGGATATTTCCGCATCCGCAACAGATGGAAAGGAACCTACCTGCACATCGAATATGGAAAGCTTGAAGCCTCGGATATTCCGGCGGGATCCTGGAGTTCAGAGTGGAGGGTACAACGGGTTCCGGGCACTGAATTTGTACGGATAGAAAATAGGTGGAAACCGGAGCTCTTTCTCCATCACAATTGGAATATCTTGGAATGCGCCACCATTCTGCCCGAATGGAAAAGCGCCATGTGGGAATTAAGATACCCAGATTAGGGTGCTGGAAAAGGAAAGGCGGTGTCACTCAGAAGAGCCCTGGATAGAAAGACGTTAAGCGCCATGTACCGCATCTACTGCAGGGGCCATCACGCCCCTGCGGTTCGGGGCGGACTCTGTCCTGATTGCCGGGAATCCTTCGCCTATGCGCTTAAAAAGACCGCCGGATGTCCTTGGAAAAGCCAGGGTAGAATCTGTTCCGCCTGCCCGGTTCATTGCTTTGAGCCAGTTCAGCAAGAATACATCCGGGGGGTCATGAGGTATGCGGGACCAAGAATGGTTTTTCGACATCCCTTTCTTGCGGCAAGGTTTCTCTGGCAAAAAAGGCATAAGTAGGCACCGCCTCCTGATTAAAGAAGAAGCCTCACCCCCCTGCC
>CAYYNJ010000148.1:0-7192 GCA_964472775.1 uncultured Spirochaetaceae bacterium | reverse complement strand
GTCTGATTCATGGTCTTGGCTTTTCAAACTATCTGCGAAGACTGATGGGCTCGGAGCAGGGACTGGGACGCACTCTCTTCTCTTTTAATGTTGGTATTGAAGTGGGTCAGATCATCATTGTCAGCATCATTATGTTGCTCACAAAGTTGATGGTCGATCTTCTGGGAGTACCCAGGCGTGAGTGGCATGTTCTGCTCAGCGGTGCAGGGCTCGGTATCTCACTGATTCTGATGGTGGAACGATTTCCTTTCTGATGGATTGGCAGGCAGTCATAAAAGATTATGAAGGCTTCCTGAAACTGGAGAAGGGACTATCGCCCAACTCCATTGAAGCCTATCTTGGTGATATAGCCAAGCTAAAGCACTTTCTGGAGAGTGAAGATATGAACCTTGGTCCGGAGGAGCTGGACAGGGAGAAACTGGGCCAGTTTCTGGTGTGGATCAGTGAATCGGGACTTTCTGCCAGGAGTCAGGCCAGGATTCTATCAGGCATCAAGGTCTTTTACCGCTACCTTATGATGGAAGAAATGATTGAAAAGGACCCCACAGCTTTGCTGGAAGGCCCCAGGTTGGGTACCAAGCTGCCGGAAGTGCTGACAGTAAATGAGATTGACAGAATGCTTGAGTGTATCGATCTGAGCAAACCCCAGGGCCGCAGGAACAAGGCCATCATCCGGGACCCCGATCAAATACCCACCCCCGATTTTCTGGTCATGGAAAGCACCTACGGCGACCGGCTCCACGAAGATATCCACGACGCCATGGACCGTTTAGCGGAGGTGGTGGGATCTACGGTGAGAAAAGGCGGCAAGGTGCTCATCCCCGCCTTCGCCATCGAACGAACCCAGGAAATCATCTACTACCTGCATCTTCTGGTGGAACAAGGAACGATTCCCCGGGTTCCCATCTTTGTGGACAGTCCCATGGCCACCAACGCCACCTCTATCTTCCGGGTCCACCCCGAGTGTTACGACCGGGAAACCCAGGAGGCCTTCATCCAGCACCACCAGAATCCTTTCGGATTCAACGAACTCAAATATACCTCCAGCGTCCAGGAGTCCAAGGCCATCAACGACGTGAAAGGCCCGGCCATCATCATCTCCGCCGACGGCATGTGTGAAGCGGGACGGATCCGGCATCATCTGGTGCAGAACGTCCGGGATCCCCGGAACACCATCCTCATCGTAGGCTACATGGCCAGCCACACCCTGGGGCGGCGGATCATGGAAAGACAGAAACAGGTGAGGATTTTCGGGGAACTCTTTGACCTGAAGGCTCGGGTGGAAAAAATCAACGCCTTCAGCGCCCACGCCGACTACAGTGAAATTTCCGATTATGTGGGGGCCCTGGATCTGGATAAACTGAAGGCGGTCTTCCTGGTTCACGGCGAAGGATCCGCCCGGGAAAATCTGAAGAAGGTGCTGCAGGAGAGGGGGATTCGGCGGGTGGAGACGGTGGAACCCGGTACGGAGTATCCTCTCTAAAGAACCGGGGCCCTTTTCCCTCTGCCCTAGTCTTGAAGCTTCATGCGCTTTGTTTCATACATCGCTTTGTCCGCCTCATTGATGAGCTGCCGGCCGCTGTGGTGTTTTCCCGGCTCATAGACGGCATAACCGGCACTGAAAGCGAGGCGGTACGGTTTCACCCCCTTTTCGTTGAACTCATCCAGATTCCGGTGGAGCCGGGAAATGATGGCCTGAAAGGCCTCGGGTTTCGTGGCCTCGGCGATAATAAGGAATTCATCGCCGGCGAACCTTACGGCCCGGTCTTTCTGTTTCAGGGATTGCCGGAGGATGGTACCGAACAGATTCAGGGCGTAATCGCCTTCCCCATGGCCGTAGCCATCATTAATCTCCTTGAATCCGTCCATATCGATCATGATCAGTCCAAAACCGCCGTCGGAAGCGGATCTGCGCATTTTTCGCTCTATCCAGTCGTCCCCCTGTCTCCGGCTCGGCAGCCCCGTCAGGAAATCCCTGCTGAAATCCTGAACTTCGATGAAGTAAAAAAAGAAAACCAGAGACAGGGCAACACTATTCCAGACGAGAAGAAATTGAGGAAAGAAAATCTGCAGGGCCGCCGCGGTGCAGGGTAAAACAGGAAAGGAAAGAAAGGCAAAACGGGTCCTTGCGTCAATCTGCTCCCGGTGCCGCAGGAAAAGAACTATGGCCGCCGCCAGCAGGTAGAAGTTTAGAAAATAGAGAAGGTACACGCCGGAGTTCATGATTCGGCGGTTTCCCCCATCGATAATATAGATAAAGCCGGTGAACTCCGAATAGACCGTCAGCGCCACCGAAAGAAAAACAGGGATCTTGTTCTGCAGGCTCCTTTTGACCTTATCCCAGTCGTTAAAAATGTAGAGTTCAAAATACCCCATCCAGATAGCAATGGGCAGGGTGGCAAAGCCGTGGAGGATGAAGTTTGAGATCCTGTTGACCTTCGCCGCCGCCGGCCCGGGCCGGCCGTCCGCCAGGGTGGCGGCCATTTCTGAAAACAGCATCAACAGGGTAGACAGGATGATAATGATGAAAAGCCGGCGGGATAGAAACCGGTAATCCCGCCGGAGGATCATGATGATGAGTATAATTCCCAGGAGGATAACCGAGTAGACCATGAGGCTGAGTTTTTCTATCACAACCTGGGCATTATAGTGCTAAAGGGGGGGTGATTCAATCAGCCGGAACGGGATTATTAATACCGTCCCAGCAGGGCTGCCACCTTTTCCGGGCCGATGGCGTAGAGAAAACTCACCAGCCGGGGGCCTTTTTCTTTGCCGATCAGGGCGCGGTAGACCGCAGGAAACAACTCGGAAGACTCCAACCCCGCCTCGCGGGCCGCATCGTAGACCCGGGTGCTGAAGGTTTTCTCGTCTTCCCCGGCCATATGGCCTTCCACCTCTCCTTTGAGGTACCGCAGGGCCTTCACTTCCGCCTCTCCCATCTCCAAGGGCGCCTCGGCGGGATCCCTCAGGGAGAACTGAAAATCTTCCGGGGCGAACTCTGTCACCCAGTTCCAGGCGCACTGGGCCCTTTTTCTCAGCCGGGGTTCCTGGTCCGGTTCCACATCACCCAAGTACTCGATCACCTTGTCGATGTCCCCCCCCTGGATCTGCAGGAGGTTGCAGAGGTGACGGACTTGGATCTGGTAGGGCATCTTCTCCGGCACTGGACCCACTTGAGACAGCTCGTAGATCCGGGCTTCCTTTTCGCGCTTTTTCTGCGCTTTGGGGGTATCGGCGGGAGTGTAGTAGATACGCTCGCATTTATCGTAATCTTCGTAAATTTTCAGCACATCCAGGTCGAAGGAAATGGCAAATTCGGTGTTAGGCCGGGTACCGGCGAAGAGGTACCTCACCACTTCGGGCTGATACACTTCGAGAACATCATCTAGACCGACCACCTCACCCTTACTGGAGGATATCTTCCCTCCCCTTCCCTTAATACGGATAAAATCGTACTGGAAGGTGATGGGCGCCTGGCCTTGGTAGATCTGCTCCACCACTTCAATGGCGGTGTCGAAGGATCCCCCCTCGGAATGATGGTCTTTGCCGGCGGGTTCAAAATCGACCCCCTCTTCCTTCCACCGCATGGGCCAGTCGATCCGCCAGGGCAGTTTCACCGCTCCGGTATGACGTAAATCGAGGGTCTCTTCATGGCCGCAGGAATCGCAGACGTAGGAAACCCCCCACGCGCCGTCGTAGCCGGTCACTTTGGTGGTATCCCTGTGGCAGCTGGTACAGAAGACGCTCACGGGCATCCAATCTTCCGGCAGAGGAGAGGTCCGGTGGCCGTCGAGAATTTTCCGAATCTGGTCCCGTTTCTCCAGGGCGGTCCTCATTCCCTGGGCATAACGGGCGGCCCGGTATTCCTGGGCCTGATAAATATACTGGGGAAAAACACCCACTTCGGGCAGAAGCCTTTCCAGCACCAGTTCATTGGCCCGGGCGTAACTCTCTTCCTTTCCCAGGGGATCCGGTACCAGGGTGATGGGCTGCCTGAGATAGGCGGCCAGCTCCTCCTGTTTAGGCATGTTGGCGGGGACTTTCCGGAAGACATCATACTCATCCCAGGAGTAGATAAACCGCGGATTCATCCCCCGGTCCTTCAAGGCCCGGACCACCAGCTCTACCGAGATAATCTCCCGGAAATTGCCAATATGGATGGTCCCCGAAGGGGTGATACCGGAGGCACAGATGTATTCATCTTTGATGCCTCGCTCACGAATAATCTTATCGGCGGTGATATCCGCCCAGTGGGTCAAAGGTGTGCTCATAATAGGGAGGATTCTACCGTTAAAATCGGAAAAGGGCAATAAGAGCGGCGGCGGCCCGGTGAATCTGAAACCCCTTTTCCCCCCTGTTCTTCTCCCTTTTCTTCCCGCAGCACTCACGGGTGTATCTTAAATCCTCTCCGTGGCCCTTTGCCATGATTGAAATCTCATTATCAGAATAAAACATATTCATCACTCCTTATTCAATACCGTTTATGTTTTTATATTAGATCTGCTTCTAACATAAGTCAAGGGTTTTAAGATGAATATTAGATAATTTTCGAATATTGATGTTTCAAACGGCTGATATGAGGTATAATCAGATCATGAAACTGATAAATAACGAGGCCATCGACTTTGTCTGCGCCGTGAAAAGATTTGCCGACCGTAACAAACCCCGGGATCCCGACTTCCCGGGGCTTCCTCAAATCGAAGCCTGGTGCCGGGAGACTGAAGGGAAACTCTCCCCCTTCCTGCTGAATGATCTATCTCTCTTGGCGGAAAAGATGATCTACCCCACCCTCTACTTCTGGCTTTTGATTTACGATAATCCTGAAATCTCCACCGGGGCGGAGCTGCTATCAACCCTGGAGAAGACCCCCCATCAGGTCTTTCTGTCCCACCTAATGGAAACCTTCCATTTCGACGGTGATTCGGTCCCGTCGGTCGAAGAGCTGGAAGCGCTGATTCAGGACGACGGCCTCTTTCCCGGCCAGGATCCCCGCCAGGAAGCGGAACTGCTTCACGGGTTCTTCCAGGATCCGGCGGACTTTCAGAAAAGGCTGCACCGGACCTTCCTGGATTTCTATCATCAGGCATACCTGCCGGGATTTGAATTACTGGACTCCCTGGCGGAAGAGAAATACCTCTGGCATCAGGAAAAAGTATCCGAAGGAACGGAGGAATACCTTCTGAGCCTGGGGATGAAGGATTTTGTGAGGGAATTGTTGCATAAGGGGGAGCCATCCATCTATTTTTCCCTCTTTTACGACAACGAGGTGATGATCTCATGGAAAAAACGCGCCATCATCGTGGGGGGTGCCACGGAGCAGCGGGTCAAGTCCCGATCCGCCCGGGATAAAACCAACACATTCTTATCGTGTCTGGGGGATACCAAGAGACTGGAAATCCTGCGCCTCACCGCCCAGCGGCCCTGGTACAGCACCGAACTGGCCCGTCATTTTGACGTCCAGCCCGCCACCCTCTCCTACCATATGAACAAGCTGGTCAACGCCGATCTGATCAACATGGTATCGGGAGAATCCCGGCGGCTTTATTACACCTTGAACATTGAATCGGTGAGGGAGTATCTCGAGTATGTGGCTCAGGACCTGATCGGCCTTGACCATCAGGATAATCAATAGGACAGGTTATCTACGGAAGAAAAGCCTGACCGGTTAGGCCTTACGGGAGCAGCCCAGGGCATTGAAGGGGACAAGCTTACCCGGCCGTCTCTGCCTGATCCAGCTCTCGGTGGTTTCCAAGGTCCGGTTCACCACCAGTTCCAGGGGAAAATCAACCTCTTCCATGATAGCGCCGATGGCCCGGGTGTCTCCCGGTTCCTCCACGGTGTGGGCGTCGGAGTTGACCGCCACGAGGGCTTCCTCTTCGGCGCAGATCTCCACCAGCCGGCGGGTTATTTCCGATGAAACCCGGCCCAGGGCTACCTTGGAATTGTTCAGTTCCACCGCCACTCCCAGCCGTCGTGCCTCCCGGGCTAAGGAACGGAAGTCCATGGGAAAGTCGGGCATGTTGGGGTGGGTCACCACATCGACACAGGGATTACATTCCAGGGTTTGGATCATGATATCGCTGTATTCCCGGGGGTCAAGATCCTTTTCGGGAAAATGGTGAAACCCCAGCAAGACCAGGTCGGTCCACGGCAGATACCGGGATTTCACATCGGTCCTGCCGTTCCGGTCCACCACGTTGGCTTCCACCCCTTTGTAGAGCCTGATCCCCGGTACGGGCTGGGAAAGCCGTTCAAAGAAAACCGAATTGGCGGTGCCCCCCACAAAACTGCCGTGATCCGTGATGGCCAGCCCCTTCAAACCCCGGTCTTTGGCGGCTTGGAGCATTTCCAGGACAGTATGGACCCCGCAGGGACTGAAAAGGGTATGGCTGTGCAGATCTGTTTCAAACAAGGGAGGCTCCTCATCTCGATAAACTCAATATCCCTATAAAATAACAAAAAAAGGGATTAATTTCCAGAAACAGGAGATTAAGAGAGATTAAGGCGCTGTTTATCCCTCCGGGTGACCAGGCAGGTCGCCGGATGACAAAAACTCCCAGTCCACCGGGACATTAACCTTTTCACTCCCCGGGCCTGCCGCCGTTGGAAATATAGAACATAGTTGAAGGAAGAACTTTGGGGTTTTTCAGAGAGAACCAGAGATAGCCCCGGCTCGGGAATAGAGCGATGGTCCAGACCGGATCGGACAGGGAAGAGTCAAAAACCTGCAGAATATCCGAATATCCTTTTCTCTGGGGAAAGAGGGAACAGTCGGCGTGGGAGGGGTCCTTCCATATTGTTTCGACCCTGGATAGATCCCCGGGAAGAATCCCGGCTCACGAGCTGTCCCTCGTTATTGGCGGTCTCACCTCTTCCAGAACTGCCGGGTCGCCAAGGCGAAAACCGTAAACAAATCTCCCGCCGGAGGAGTGAAGGCGGTGTATCCGCCCTTCTTGTAGACTTTCACCGACCCCGGTTCTTCGGGCAAAGCCAAGGTGGCGTGATATCCCAGGGGGAATTTTCCCGAATACCCTTTCAGAACATGCTTTGTATAGATGGCGTTCTGCCCTTCCTTCAGGGCTATCCATTTTTCCACCCGCCCTTCGGGGGCCCGGGTAGTCATGAAAGGGCCAATCCGATGCACCCCCCGGGAAGAATCCCGGCTCACGAGCTGCCACTCGTTATTGGCGGT
>CAYYNJ010000147.1:4091-7203 GCA_964472775.1 uncultured Spirochaetaceae bacterium | reverse complement strand
CCAGGAGTCTGCAAGTGCTTTTTAATCGGTGGAACGTCTCGGGAGAGAACCGGCGGGTCCTGCCGGTCTTTGGAGACAGGGAGGGAATTGTGGGGATCCTGGGTGAGCCCTGGGGGTATCCCAATCAATTTTGCAAGAGAAGGTCCGATAGGGACACAGAAGCCGGCTTGGGAGGCTGGCTTCTGACCTGGACATAAGGGAGTATTTTTGGTGGACAATCAGAACAAAGACAATAAAAATGATCAACACGATCCGGATAAGCCGAACTTCAATTTTAACAATAACCGGTTTGCTCTATTTTTCCTCATTTCTCTGGTGATAATGTTCGGCCTTATGTTTTTCACCAATGACCGGGGTCCTTCCCTGGAAATTCCTTATTCCACCTTTCTGGCTTACCTGGAGGATGGACGGATAGGAAACGTGAAGATTTACGACAACGAAGAGATTCAAGGAACCATCACCGGGATGGGTGCCTCTCCTTCGGTGTTTAAGACCAAGATTCCCTATTACGATGATGCCTTGATGCTCGATTTGCGGGAAAGGGGAATCACCTTCGAAGGGGCCGCCCGAGCCATATCCCCGGCGGCCATTTTTATTCAGTTTATGCCGTGGATCATCGGATCCTTTTTTATCTGGTATATGTTCCGGCAAGTTCAGGGGGGAGGCAATAAGGCCTTTTCCTTCGGAAAGAGCAAGGCGAAAAAGTACAATATGAACGGGAAAAAGGTTACCTTTGCCGACGTGGCAGGCCAGGTTGAGGCAAAACACGAATTGGAAGAGGTGGTTGATTTTCTCAAGAGTCCCGATAAGTTCACCGCCATCGGCGCCCGGGTTCCCAAGGGGGTTCTGCTGGTGGGTATGCCCGGTACCGGAAAAACCCTGCTGGCCCTGGCCGCCGCCGGAGAGGCGGGGGTAAACTTCTTCCATATGTCCGGATCGGATTTTGTGGAGATGTTTGTCGGTGTGGGGGCCAGCCGGGTGCGGGACCTCTTTGAACAGGGGAGGAAGAACTCTCCCTGTATCATCTTTATCGATGAGCTCGATGCGGTGGGCCGCACCCGGGGAGCCGGGTACGGCGGCGGCCATGACGAAAGAGAACAAACCCTCAACCAAATGCTGGTGGAGATGGATGGTTTTGACACCAAAGACGGGGTCATCATCATCGCCGCCACCAACAGACCCGATGTCCTCGACCCGGCCCTGCTGCGGCCCGGCCGTTTCGACCGTCAAGTGGTGGTGGATATGCCCGATGTAACCGAGCGGGAGGCGATCCTCAAGATCCATGGCGCCAAGGTGCCCCTTTCACCTAATGTGAACATGAACCGGGTGGCCCGGGCCACCCCCGGAACCTCCGGCGCCGACCTGGCGAACTTGGTAAACGAAGCGGCCCTTTTTGCGGCCCGGCAGAATAAAACCGAGGTGGAAATGTCCCACTTTGAAGAAGCCCGGGATAAACTTCTGTTGGGGGTGGCCAGGAATTCCAAGCTCATCACCCCCGAAGAGAAACGGGCCACCGCTTATCACGAGGCGGGTCACGCCCTGCTTCACTACTACCTCAAAAACTCCGACCCTCTTCATAAGGTGACGGTGATTCCCCATGGTCAGGCCCTGGGAATGGCCGTATCTCTGCCCATAAAGGATTCCTATTCCCGGAACCGGAGCTGGCTCCTGGACCGGATTAAAATCACCATGGGCGGTTACGTGGCGGAAGAGCTCTTCTACGGAGAGACCACCACGGGAACCAAGAACGACATCGAACAGGCCACGGCCATCGCCCGGAAGATGGTTAAGGAGTGGGGTATGTCTTCGGCTTTGGGATTTGTGTCCTACGGTGCAGAGGATGAACCCATTTTCCTGGGCAAGGAAATTGCCACCCATAAGGATTACTCCGAAGAGATGGCCCGGAGAATCGATCAAGAGGTTCACGATATTCTGGAAACCTGTCTCAACGAGACCCGGCAGCTCCTGGAAGATCATCGGGATGAAATGGAGCGGCTCACCGATGCCTTGGTGGAACGGGAAACCTTGGACGATCGGGAAATTCGGGAACTTCTCAACATCACCCCCATTTCCGAATAGGGAAGGGACTGAAAAGAAGAAAGGGTTCTCCATTGAGGGCCCTTTTTCTTTATCCCGCCGCCGGTGATACCGATATTCGAGATAGGGAGAACCTATTGATGCGAAAAACAAAGCTCCTGAGAATATGGTTTCTTTTTTTTCTAGCCCCGGTCCTTCCCGCCCAGGAAACCGCCGGACTCGATCTAAAGATGGGGAACCTCTATCTTGAACAAGCCCGGTTTCTTTTAAAATATGAAGACTTTGCCACCGCCGCCTATTTTCTCGATAAAGGAAGGGAGTATATTCCCGACAGCCGGGAACTTCATTACCTCTCTAATCTTCTTCTTCTGAAAACAGGGGAAATACAGCCCCTGTTGGCGTCTCTGGGAAAGGCCGCGCCGAACCGGGAACCCCATATGGGCGAGGACCGCCTGATGCTGCCTCTGTTGGGCCGGACCAAGCGCTACGACGAGGTACTCCAGGTCTTCGATCGCTGGGAGGGCCAAGCCGATTGGACCCACCAGGAGGCGGCGGTGGCGGCCCGGGCCTTAGCTGCCAAGAACAGGAGTCCCGAGGCTCTCCGGCTTCTCCGGGAAGCCCTGCTGCTCTATCCTTTAGATGACGGGTTGACCAGACTTCTCCTGGAACTGTCTCCGGAAAGCCGGCAGGAATATACGGAGCGTTTATGGTCAAAACAATTCCTTTCGCAGGAGAGGGAAAACCGGATTCTTCTGATGCTGCTCCCCTTCTGGGAAGGGGAAGAGTTTCTCCAGGGATGGGACATGTATCAGCAGAGACAGCTCTTCTCCCTGGAAGCAGAAATCCGCCGGGGGGAACTCTTCGGATGGTCCTTTCAAGAGCTCTTTCCCGCCTTGGTGGACGCGGGTCTTTTTCAAGACGGTGGTGCGTAACCACGGCCATTTCCTTGGCAAAGCCTTCGACATGGTCCGCCTCTTTTTCAAAGAAAGAGAGCGGGATGAAGAGCGGGAAATAGCAATTCTCGACGCCGGCCTTCTTGATTTCGGCATCCATAAGCTTCTGGATACGTTCCCAC
>CAYYNJ010000147.1:2979-4081 GCA_964472775.1 uncultured Spirochaetaceae bacterium | reverse complement strand
GATATCAACCGGGACGGCTTCTTCGAGATTACCGCGGTCTACCGAGAGGGAGATCTGATTAAACTGGCGGAGGACCTGGATCAAAACGGTGAAGCCGAAAAGGTATTAACCCTGGAAGGGGGAAGTCCTCGGTACTTGGCTCTTGAAGAGGTGGCTGCCGAGGTGGAATACCAGACCTACCCCTGGGTTCACCGGGTCATCCATCATGTGGAGGAGCGCCTGGTAGAGTATGATCTGGGGGAAGAACGGCTCGCTTTGCCCGTTTCTGGGTGGGAAGAGGATCTTGTTTTTCCCCGGCTAGAGGCAAATCTGGACTGGGAGCTGGTTTACCGGCATTCCCGGAAGATATTTGCGTCTCTACCGGAGCAAAACGATGGAAGACAAACCTTTCGGGTGACCTGGGGTAATCGCGGAGAAGCCCTGGCCGACGGGGTCCTCGGGGGGCAGCGCCGTATCCTTTCCCGGGGCGGCTTGGTCTATCGAGAAGAAAGGTACATCCTGGAACGGGCGGACCCCGACACCATCGTGCTCTACCGGGAAGGACGGATCCGGGAGATTCATCACGATGCCGATGGAAACGGCATTTTTGAATACAGGGAGCTCTATCCCGAAGATTCCGACGCCGGTGAGTACCGGATTATCTGGGATATGGATCAGGACGGCCGTACGGATGTGGAAGAAACGGTGCGGCCCGACAGCCGAACCCGGGCTTACCTTGACGCGGGTGAGGAAGAATTTGAAATTACCTTTCCCCGGGAGTTGCCATGATTGTTCACAGCAGGGGGTTACTCCTCGCCCTTGGTCTCTTCATACTTCTTTCCTGTCAAACAACGGTTCCCGTCAGGGAATCGGAAATCCCCGGTCTTGACGAAGCTACCGCCGGCCGCCTCGAAAATCTGCTGGCGGAAGACCAGGTTTTCATGGTGCTTCAGGATCTGCGGACCCTGGAACGGGAATATCCCGGCCGGTGGAATGATGACTACGAAGATCTTCGGAACCGGGCGGAAACGAGACTTGAGGATATGCTGACCCAGGCGCAAACGGAGGAGGATTGGACCCGGGCTCTGTCCCTCTTCCGGTCCCTTCGGGCGGTTAAAGGGGA
>CAYYNJ010000147.1:0-2969 GCA_964472775.1 uncultured Spirochaetaceae bacterium | reverse complement strand
TCGGCGCTTTGTCAAGGAAGCAAGAAAAGAATGCATTTTTTCTTTCTATTCCGGCTACCCGCCTTATGCCGCTAAAACTTATGGAACTGATTGGGCGGCTGTCACTAATTACGTTGATTCGTCAATGTGTGGTTATGGCGGAGACGATGCCTTGATGATGAAGGAGGCGGAAGGGCTCTTTCAAGAGGAGGCGGTTATCCCGTCTTTGGTCAGCTTTGGTAAGGCCTTGGATCATTCTCCCCCGGATCCGGCGACTCTGGAGATCTGGGCGGAAAGGGCCCGGAAGGAGGGCTACCGGGCCTTGGTTACCCAGATTTTGCGGCACATGGAGGCCCGGGGCGAACCGGTTGCGGCGGATCTGGCGGAGTGGGAAGCGCAAAAACCAACCACCGGCGAGTTGATGTCCGGGACGGTTACCATCTGGGTGAACCGGGGTATCAAACTGGAGCAGGGAATGGGGTACGCCGACCGGGTTATCGGCAGCGGTTTCTTCATCGACCAGCGAGGTTACCTGATCACCAATTACCACGTCATCTCCAGCGAAGTCGATCCTAAATACAAAGGGTACTCCCGGCTTTTCATCAGGCTTTCGGGGAGGGGCAACGATAAAATTCCCGCCGAAGTGGTGGGATGGGACCCTGTTTTTGATATTGCCCTGCTGAAAACCGTCTACGATCCCGGATATGTCTATTCTTTTAAAGAAAATGAAAGCTATCGCGCGGGAGATACGATCTATGCCATCGGTTCCCCTGCGGGTTTGGAAAACACCATAACCTCCGGCATCGTCTCGGCCACCGGGCGGAGGCTCTTGGAAATGGGAGATTCCCTTCAGGTGGATGTCCCGATCAACAGTGGAAACAGCGGAGGCCCCTTGCTGAACCCGGAAGGAGAGCTGGTGGGGGTGGTATTCGCCGGAATTGAACAATTTGAAGGGGTCAATTTTGCCATCCCCTCTTTCTGGATAGCGCCCCGGATACCCGCCTTCTATCGGGGCGGTAAACAGGATCTTCCCTGGCTGGGGCTTTCCCTTTACGAAGGGAAGCAGGGGCTGGAAGTGATGTACGTTTTTCCCGGGTCTCCCGCCGCCCGGAGCGGCATCCGCCCGGGGGACATCCTGGAATCCCTAGCCGGGGGAGAGGTCAGCAACCTTCGGGAGGCCCAGCAGGGGCTATTGAACCTAGAGGGTCAGCCTCTGATCCGGCTGGAATGGCGGCGGAACGATGAGGTTCAAGGGGGATTATTTGCCCCCTCCGTGAGGCCTGAAAATCCCCTGGAAGAAGCAGTCAAGAAAGATATCTTGGCGGGTTGGGTGGTTCCCTTCTTCGGCATGACCCTGGAAGGGACGGGCGGGAAGGATTATGTGATTCGGAATATCTACCCCGGGCTGACCGCCGACGAGACGGGATTGTCGGTAAATGATCCTCTGACCATCTACAAATGGGAATACCATGAGGATCCGGGGGTTTTAGTGCTTCAGCTGCGGGTGAAAAAACGCAAGGCCGGTTTTATGGAAAGTGTGATTCAGCTGGGCAACTACAGCCGGGCCGGCAATCTTCTCTAAATAAAAAATCACAGATGGGGGCGCCATGGAAGAGATCAAAATCCTTGTTGTGGAAGATGAAGCGGTGGTGGCTCTGGAGATTAACCGAACATTAAAGGAGCTAGGATACCGCGTCCTGGGGCCTTGCCGGTCTAAGGATGATACCTTGACGGTTTTGGCCGAGGATACCCCCGACTTGGTCCTGATGGATATTAATATTCAGGGCGAGACCGACGGTATCGAATTGGCCATCTATCTAAACCGGGAAAAAAGGCTCCCCATCATCTTTCTCACCGCCCACTCCGACGATCAGACCCTTAAAAGAGCCACCTTGGCCGAACCTTACGGCTACCTTTCCAAATCGTTTTATCACAAGGATATCCGGCCCGCCATCGTCACCGCCCTAAACAGTCATAGGCTGAAGCTTTTGGTGGAGGAACAGGAGGAACTTCTTTCCCTGACGCTGGGCAACATCGACGAAGGGGTTATTACCACCGACGGCAGCGGCAGTATTCTCTTCTACAACCACGGGGCAGTGAAGCTGTTTTTTCTCCCCCTCTACGATCGGGAATCTCCCGCTCCTCCCGGGTTTCCTCCGGAAGTAACCCTTATTTCTTGGGAGGGGGAGGTGATGCCCGACCCGCTCCGGCTGGAGACCCTGCCGGACCGGCTGCTGCTTCGGAGAGGGGGAGAGGAAATCCCCCTGGACTGCCTGGTGAACCACTACTGGGGATCCGGCAGCAGCGGGGTGGAAAGAATCTATCTTTTTCGGGATATCAGTCAGCAGCTTAAGATTCAAGAGGTGACCGCCCGGCTGAGTTCGGTGGTGGAGTACTCCGAAGATGCCATAGCGGCGGTTTCCCTGCAAGGCCTGGTACTCAACTGGAACCGGGGGGCCGAAAAGATTCTCGGTATTCCCCAAGATCAGGCGGTGGGATGTCCCCTGTCCCGGCTGCTGCCTTTGATTGTTTTTCCTGAATGGGACGAACTGAGGGTTTCGGGGGAATCGCCTCCTCCGGTGCTGGAGGGGCTGTACCGTGATCCCGGAGGGGAGACAAAAAAACTCTCCGTTACCCTCTCGGCGGTGCGGGGAGGGGACGGATCGGTGGTGGGCTATAGCTTCATTGCCCGGGACCTTTCCTACCGGATTCAGCTGGAACGTCAGATAATTGACGCCGAAGACAACGAACGGCGGCGTATCGGCCGGGATCTCCACGACAGCTTGGGGCAGCAGCTGACGGGTATTTCTCTCATGATTAAGGCGCTGCAGAATGTGATGGACCAGGGCGATTCTGGAAAAGCCCGCCGTATGGCCGATGATCTGGGAGATCAGGTTAAGGTGGCCATCAATGAAACCCGAGAACTTTCCCGGGGACGAAACGCCGATCATCGGCCACGTGCCGATGGAGCCGATGAACGCTTTGGCCGA
>CAYYNJ010000146.1:0-7218 GCA_964472775.1 uncultured Spirochaetaceae bacterium | reverse complement strand
CGTGTCGATCCGCACCGGATCGCCCACTTCCACCTCTATCCGGGAGAGGTTGCTGTAGACCAGGTAGATGAGATCTTTCCAGTCTTCGCCTTTATAGGTGTAGTTTACCTCCACTTCCACCTCCACGTAGCGCCCGAAGTTGCGGGAATCCTGGGGATTTGAAGAGAGGGCGACCACCCGGCCGCCGTCAAATACGGGAGTAACGGGGGCTGTTTCGGTAAAAGTGGCACCCATGCCGTGGACGGCCTGGGCCTCCTGTTCGGGAGTCAGGGAGCCGTTCTGGGCAAAGAGGGTAAAGCCGGTGCACAGCAGTAGAAAGATAAAAAATTTTCTCATGGATAGCTCCTATAAAAACACGGCGTTAGCCGCGAGCCGGGCAGCTTTGCTGCCCCGATGGCTGAGAATGAGGAGAAGAAAAGCTCTGCTTTTCTTCTCCAGAATGATAAAATACACGGAAGTATTTTATCATTCCTCCTATAATTAATCATAATATCCCTATCAACCTTTCCAGTTTTAAGGTCGGTTTTCATCTTATCAGAGGCGCTGCTGTCCCTCAACCCGGTGAAGCCCCCTTCCCGAGAAGAGGGTAAATTCCTATAATGCCAGTCATGTTGCGAACTTTTATGGGAAGAACCCTGGAGCTTTTAGCTCCGGCGGGAACCTTTGAAATCTTACAGGCTGTGATGGATTCACGGTGCGATGCGGTCTACTGCGGCGGGGAATCTCTCAATATGAGGATGATCCGGAAGGGGTACAACCTGAGCCGGCAAGAACTGAAAGAGGCGGTTGACCTGGCATGGGATAAGGGTAAAAAACTCTACATCACCGTAAACTCTCTGTTGGAGCAGGATGAGCTGGACGAAGCCCGGGAATACCTGAGCTTTCTGCAGGAGCTGCAGCCCCACGGCATCATTATCCAGGATGCGGCGCTGCTGGAGCTGGCGGGGGAGCAGAAGGTGACGGTGCCGCTTCACGCATCGGTGATGATGAACGTTCATAATCTGGAAGGCATTAAGCTGCTGGAAAAATTCGGCGTAACCCGGGTGGTCCTTTCCCGGGAGATGCCCTTATCGGAGGTCCGTACCCTGGCGGCCCGGTCCAAGGTCGAATTGGAGTACTTTGTCCACGGCGATATGTGTGTGGCCCATGGTTCTCAGTGCCTCTACAGTTCCTACCTCTTCGGCATGTCCAGTAATCGGGGCCGCTGTCTCAAACCGTGCCGCTGGGCCTACACCCTTCCCGGGGTTCCCGGAGCCGAGCCGTATCCCCTGGCGGTGAAGGATATGAACCTCTACGGCCATTTGGCGGATCTGATTACCTCCGGGGTGAGCTCCTTTAAAATAGAAGGACGGATGCGGTCCCGGGAGTTCATGGTGGGGCTGGTGAACCTCTACGGCGAGGCCTTGGACCGGTTTCTGGAAGATCCCCTGGGGCAATTCCGAGCCGACGAGGCCGATACCGAACCATTCAAGAAGCGGGACTATTCTACCGGATACGCCTTGGGCCGACCGGGAATGAAGAATATTAACCGCCGGGGAGAAGGGACCGGAGAGTTCTACTCCACCGGGAAGATGTTTAGTACCCCCACGGCGGAGAGGGCCATAGGCGAAGAAAAATCTCCTTCCCCAGCGGGGACCCCGGCGGCTTCGGGGACCCCGGCGGCTTCGGGGAACCCGGCGAGGCGGGCGGTACTTCCCGGCGGGCCGGGGTTAACCGTAAGGGTGGACTCGTATGAACAGGCTCTTTTGGCCCTGGAGTACCGGCCCCGGCGGCTTTACCTCTCCGGCGAGCCCTGGGCGCCCCGGCGGCCCCTGCCCCTGAAGCAGATGGAAGAGCTCCGCCTCATCGGCGAGGCCCGGGGCTGCGGCCTCTATCTTACTCTGCCCCGAATGATGGGGGAGGGGCAGACCCGGTTGTTTCAATTCTTTCTGGAAAAAGACCCGCCCCTGGAAGGATTTCTGGTGAGTCACTTCGGCGCCCTGGAGTATCTTGACTCCGAGCGGTACCGCCTGGTGGGGGATACCTCCCTCAACATCGGCAACGGCGAGGCGGTGCGGTTTTACCGCCGTCAGGGTCTTGCCGGCTGGGCCGCTTCTCTGGAACTTCCCTTCAACAGCCTTACGGCTTTGGCCGAAGGGGCTCCCGCCGAGGCGGGGCCCGGTGAAGTCTACTTCCACGGCCGTCCCACGGTGATGTTCATGGATCATGATGTGAGCGGAGAATCCCGGAATCTTCTGGACCTGGAAACCTCCGCCGGCCGCCTTACGGTCCGGAAGGACTGCTGGGACCGTTACCACCTGCTGCCGGAGAAGGAACTCTCGCTGCTGCCCCGCACAGAAGAGCTTCTTGCGGCGGGATACGGTCTTTTCCGGGTGGATCTGCAGGGGTACGGCTTGGAGGCTGCGGAAGAGCGGCTCCGGGCTGCTTCGGAGGCCCTGCAGTCGCCCCGCCGGGGGCCAGAAATTCTCTCCCGGTTCACCCCCCAAGGAGGATTTACCTATGGCGCCCATCAATTCTGAATACGCCGGCCCTGAGAAGATCATCGAGATGAAGGGCCGCTACCTTTTCCCCTGTTCCTTCCACTTCTACGCCCGGCCGCCCCAGATGGTTTCCGGATCCGGGATGGTGCTCACCGACAGCGAAGGGAAAAAGTATCTGGATTTCTTCGCCGGAGTTTCGGTGATGAACTGCGGCCACTGTCACCCCCGGGTCAACCAGGCGGCGATAGAACAGATCCAGACCCTGCAGCACACCACCTCCCTCTATCTGACCCAGCCGGTGGTGGATCTGGCGGAGGCGCTGGCGGCCCGGCTTCCCGGAGGCTTGACCCGCTCATTTTTCTGTAACTCCGGTTCCGAAGCCAACGAAGGGGCCATGCTTTTGGCCCGGCTTCACACGGGTCGGCGGGAATTCGCCGCCCTTTCCGGGAGCCTCCACGGCCGGACCAGCCTCACGTCCGGAGCCACCGCCCTTCCTATGTGGCGCACCGACCCTTTTTCCGACGAGGTGCCGGTTCATTTCGCCCCCGATGCCGCCGGACTGGCGGGGATCTTAGAAGACCGGGGGGAGGAGATTGCCGCCCTGCTGGTGGAACCGGTACAGGGAAACGGCGGAATCCGCCCCCTACCGGAGGATTTTTTCTCTACCCTGGGACCGCTTTTGGACGAGAAGGGGGTTCTGCTCATCGCCGACGAGGTACAAACCGGTTTCGGCCGGACCGGGAAGATGTTCGCCATGGACCATTACCCCCGGGTGCCCGACATCCTCACCGGCGCCAAAGGCCTGGGGAACGGTTTTCCCATCGGTTTCTTTTCTTCCACCCCGGAGATTGCCGCCTCGCTGAACCGGCCTTCCGCCTCGACTCTGGGGGGCAATCCCGTCTCGTGCCGGGCCGCCCTGGCGGTGCTGGAGGTGCTGGATCAGGAGAATCTGGTGGAAAATGCCCGGGACCGGGGGGAACAGCTTCTCGCCGGCTTGGCGGGACTGGCGGAGAGAATCCCCTTTTTAGGGGAGCCCCGGGGGTTGGGGCTTATGGCCGGGGTAGAAGTTAAAGCCCACCGGGAGCGGTCCGCCCCGGAACTGACCGACATCATTCTGGAAAACATGAAGGACCGGGGATTCCTGATAGGGAAAAACGGGTTGAACCGGAATGTTTTAGCCTTTCAGCCCCCCTTGATCGTCAAAGACCATGAGGTGGAAGCCCTATTGTCCGCCCTGACCGGGACCCTGGAGGAGTTGATATGAGAAGGTTCTTTTTTCCGGCGGCGGTCTTGGCCTTGCTTTTGGTTTTGACGGGCTGCGGGGATGGCGAATCAACCCGGAAAGAGGGGGCGGAAAAAATCCGCATCGGTCTTATGCCCGACGCAGGAGCCCTGCCATTATTGCTGATGGAAGAGGTGGAAACGGTACCTTTTTTCAGCGCCCGGGAGCGTGATACGGCCCTGCAGCTGGGGGAGATGGACGGGATAATGGGGGACCTGGTGGGGCTGTTTACCTTTACCAGTAAAGGTATCCCCCTAAAGGTGCTGACCATCACCGAAAGCCGCTTTCTTCTGGTGGGGTCCCCGGGGACGGAGGAAAGCGCCGGCGCAGATTCAGCTCCCTGGCGGGTGGGGATTTCGGAAAACTCGGTCATAGAGTATATGGTGGACCACTGGGCCCAGGGCCGGCGGGTGGAAAAGGTGGCCATTCCTCAGGTGCCGGTGCGCATGGAGATGCTGTCCCAGGGGCAGATTCCCCTGGCGTGCCTCACCGATGCCATGGCCTGGCCCCTGCTGGCTCAAGGCTTCCCCATCCTTCGGGATCAGCGGGACGGCGGGGAAGAGCCGGGAATTCTTTTGCTTACCCAAGCCTTCGTAAACCGGGAGGATGTTGATTTAGAGCGTTTTAAAAAGGGGTGGAACGAGGCGGTGGCAGAGATCAACCGTCACCCTGAAAAATACCGGAGCCTCCTGGAAGAGACTGCCCGGATTCCCCTTATCGAGGGACATCCCTATCCCATGCCGGTCTTCCGTCCCATCACCCTACCCACCGAAGCTCAGGTTCATTCGGTTCTTGCCTGGTTCCGGCAGAAGTTCGACTGGTCCGATCCGGTGAGCTATGAGGATGTAATTCTGCCCTAGGCCGGGTCTTCCGGCCCGGCCGGGATGGCTTTGAAGGCGTTATTCTTCATGTGGCCCGAGCAAACCAGCCTGGTGATGCTGCGGATCCGGGTGCGGTCTGCCGCGGCCGTGGGATCGTCTTCCATGCCTTCCCTGAGATGGTCCAAGAGCGGCCGGGGCGCTTCGGAGCCGATGAAATACTCTATCCAGCGGCCGTCCTTTCGCTGGTCGATCAGTTCCGCCTCCCGGAGGATCTTCAGGTGGTTCGACAAGGTTCCCCCGGCGATGTCCAGAACTTCCAGAAGTTCACAGACGCAGAGGGGCCGCTCCATGAGCATCAGCATGATCCGGAACCGGTTCAGGTCTCCCAGGGCTTTCATTCGGGCAACACTCTTGTTCATGCCACAAAACTAACAAATTCTCCTTGAATAATCAACAAAGCTCTCTTATATTTAGCTAAACAACTAAATGACGGCGGAGGAACAAAACATGACCGACCAGGAACGCAAACCGGGTATCAGTTTTTTTGAGCGCTATCTGACCCTCTGGGTGGCTCTCTGCATCATCGCCGGGGTGGCCCTGGGACGGTTTTTCCCGGCGGTGCCCGCCCTTTTGGGCAAGCTTGAGTATGCCAACGTCTCCCTTCCCATTGCGGTGCTGATTTGGCTCATGATTTATCCCATGATGCTGAAGGTCGATTTCGCCAGCATCGCCGGTCACGTCAAGGCCCCCAAGGGACTCACCATCACCCTGGTTTCCAATTGGCTCATAAAGCCCTTCAGCATGTATTTCATCAGTTCCCTCTTTTTCTTTACCCTTTTCAAGCAGTGGATCCCCGCCGACCTAGGCCGGGAATACCTGGCCGGGGCGGTGCTGCTGGGAGCCGCTCCCTGTACCGCCATGGTTTTTGTCTGGAGCCATCTGACCCGGGGGAATCCCTCCTATACGGTACTGCAGGTGGCGGTGAACGACCTGGTGATTCTGGTGGCCTTTACCCCCATCGTGGCTTTCCTCCTGGGCATAACCGATATCACCGTGCCCTATGACACCCTCTTTCTGTCGGTGGTTCTTTTTGTGGTGATTCCCCTGGCGGGAGGCATGGCGACCCGCCGGGTGGTCATAAAGAATCGGGGGGAAGCGTATTTCAACGAAACCTTCGTGAAGAAGTTTAACCACACCACCATCGGCGGACTCTTGCTGACCCTTATTATCATCTTCTCGTTTCAGGGAGAGAACATCCTGGGCAATCCTTTCCACATCGTCTTGATCGCCGTTCCCTTGGTTATTCAGACCTTTTTTATCTTCTTCTTCGCCTATTTCTGGGCCCGGCTCTGGAAGACCCCCCACGATGTGGCGGCCCCGGCGGGGATGATCGGAGCCAGCAACTTCTTCGAACTGGCGGTGGCGGTTTCGGTGGCGGTGTTCGGCCTGGAATCGGGGGCCACCCTAGCCACGGTGGTGGGAGTTTTGGTGGAAGTTCCGGTGATGCTCACCCTGGTAAACATAGCCAACCGGACCCGGCACTGGTTTCCCCTGCCCGTCAAGGAGGGGTAGTCTACAGGGTATCCGGATTATGCAGGGCAAAGCAGTTTTTGCCCTGTTTTTTTGCCTTATACATGGCCTGGTCCGCCAGGTTGTAAAGCTCCTCGGGATCCCGGGTATCGTGGGGATAGAAGGCCAAACCGATGCTGATGCCGAGATTGTGGGTGGCTGTATCGGTGTGGATCGGTTGAGCCACCGTCTGAAGCGGCCTGTCCGCCACGATCCGGACATCCCCCGGTCCTGTATCGGAGTGAACCAGGAAACAAAACTCATCCCCCCCCACCCGGGCGAGCCGGTCCGAATCTCTGATGACCTTATTGAACCGCCGGGCCAGCATGTTAAGAACCAGGTCTCCCTCGGAATGGCCGTATTCGTCATTCACCGGTTTGGAGCGGTCCAGGTCGGTGTAGAGCAGGGCGTAGGTCTCCCCCCCCTTCAAGGGCTGGTCTTTGAGCTTCTTCAGTTCTTTCAAAAAGGCAAGCCGGTTGGGGAGGCCGGTCAGGTAATCGTGATTGGCTTCAAAGCGGGCTTTTACCTCCCGGCCTTTCAGTTGGGAAATATCTTTAATGATGCCCACGTAATAGGCGGTGCTGTGACAGTTATCCAGGATCGGTGAAAGGGAGAGTTCGGTCCACCGGGGTTCTCCCTCCGATACGGTCATCTCCAATTCTCCCGTCCAGGGGTTTCCGGCATCATCGATACAGATGGAGTTGAGTTCGTCCATCGAAAGAGTAGGGAAAAACAGCCCGATCTCACTTCCCCTGAAACCGTCCAGGGGCTGACCCACCAGAGCGAGGAAAGCCTCGTTAGCCTGGGATATCCGAAACTGCCGGTCCAGAAGGACCGTGGCCAGATGGCTCTGCAGTACCGCATAGGCCAGGGTCTGATTCATCCTCTCACTTTCCTCCAGGGCTTCCCGGGAGCTTCTCAGGCTGGAAAGCATCTTGTTGATGCTGTCCGCCAGGGAGGCTATTTCGTCCCGCCCCTGGATGGTGACCAGCTTCTGTCCCTTGGTCTCTCCGATGTCGAGGACCTCCTGATTCAGCCTCAACAGCCTTCTGAGGACCTTACGGTC
>CAYYNJ010000145.1:6731-7226 GCA_964472775.1 uncultured Spirochaetaceae bacterium | reverse complement strand
GTCAGAACCCCTTCTCCTTCGGCCAGAACCAGAATCTTTTCATTGAGCCGCTTCAGAGGCCGGACCACCGTATAGGTGATGACCAAAAATACCAGGACCGATAGGATGAGGGCTGTCACCAAAGAGGCGGATATCATGGCTCCCACCAAGGTTTCCAACGGGGCCAGGTAGGGGCTGGTGGAGACGGAGGCGCAGTAAACCCGGTTTCCCACCCGTTTGTAGGCCATTAAGAGAACATCTCCGCCCTGGTCGTAGGAAAAACTTCCATCCGGCGAGGAAAGCACCTGCTGTCCCCATTCGGTATCCGCCACACTGAGACTCAGCATGCTCCGGGAGGGATAGGCCACGATGGTGCCCTTCAAATCGAGAACAAAGACGTGACCGCCGAACTCGTCCACCTCGATGCCCTCCACCAGGGTCTGCAGGTTCACCCGTTCCTGCAGGGTCTGGATGGCGTCCATGCTGACGCCGATCTGAACAATGCCGGGCTGATCC
>CAYYNJ010000145.1:551-6721 GCA_964472775.1 uncultured Spirochaetaceae bacterium | reverse complement strand
GGGGGCCGAAGGTCCACCAGGGAGGTGCGGCTCTCGTCTATTGAGCTTGGAGACTGGACCATTCGGGATGTTGCGGCACTGGTTGTGGACATCCCGGATAAACCGGGGCTGGGGCTCCTGGGCTAACTGAAAATCGGGATCTTCCAGGGCGGGCAGAAACGGGATGGTCTGTTCGCTGGTCTTAAAATCAAAGCCGAAGAAATCCGGAATGGATCCCCAGCGCAGGACACCCTCCGCATCGGTGACGTGGATTTCCTCCACCCCCAGCTCTTCGGCCAACCGGGCCATCCGGTTCCCTTCCATAAGGGTGGGATCCGCCGCCAGGTATTCCGCCACCGCCACGGTGAGTTTAAGATTCTGAAGATTAAGCACGTCCTGAAGGAAGCCAAGTTCCGTATCCCTCTGCTCCGCCTGGGTGATAAAATTCACCACCGCCGCCCGGGTGATGGACTTCATCTCTTCCTCGAGCATCTTTCGGCCGCTGTAACTGGCTATAAGGGTCATGGCGGCAAATCCCGCAAAAAGCACAAGAAGCGCCGGCAACAAGTTTTTTATTCTAATGCTGATTTTCATGGGGCTTATCCTCCGTAATATGAATTATAACAGAACAGGAACGCCGGAGAAAATTTTCTCCCCGGTTTTCCGGGGATTGTAGAGCCTTTCCCCGGCTCCGTCATCCCCGGGGAACGGAAAAAACAGAAAAAACCATTCAGTCCTGGGCCTCGGGACGCCCCGCAGCCCTCCGCACCGCCCGTCGGATCGACTCGTACCCGGTGCAGCGGCAGAGGTTGGCATTCAGCCACCGGGCCGCTTCTTCTTCGTCCGGGGCGGGGGAAGATTCGAGGAAGGCGTGGGTGTTCACGATAAACCCCGCAGTGCAGTAACCGCACTGAAAGGCGCCCTCTTCCCGGAAAGCCCGGGCGGTGGGGGTGTCCCGCAGCCCTTCCACGGTGGTTATTTCCGATCCTTCCGCCTCCACCGCCAGCATCAGGCACGATTTCACCGGAACCCCTTCCAGCAGCACCGTACACGCCCCGCAGTCGCCGTTTTCACAGCCTGTTTTCGGGCCCGTATACCCCAGATCATCCCGAAGAACCCGAAGGAGGGTGTCGCCGGGGGAAACCGCCGCCCGGCGGGTTTCTCCGTTAACCGTTAACAACAGCTCTGTGAGCCCTTCCCATTTTTTCACCCGCCTCCTCCTTTCAGCAGCTCCTCCGCTCCGTCACGAAGAGCCTGAAGCCAAAGGGCCCGCTTATAAGCGGAGTGCCCCCGGAAATCTCCCCTGATGCCCGCTTCCCCGGCGGATACGACCCCTTCGGCCCAGGCGGCCAAATCGCCCCCCGGAGGGGATACCTCCCGGCGGGCCGGAAGCGGAAAAAGCCCCCCGTGGGCGGTCTGCCACACCCCGTCCCTCACGTTCAGGACCAGATGAACCAGGGGATAACCCACCGGGCCCGCCCCGGTGATTCGGCGCCGAAAAAACCGGCCCTCCCAGGCTTGCCGGTTCACCTCCAGGCGGACAAGAAATTCTCCCGATCCAAGGAGCAGCCGCCCCGTTTCCATGAGCTTGCGCAGAGGGATCCTCCGTTCTCCCCGGGGACCGTAAAGCACCGCCTCGGCGTCTCCCAAGAGAAGGGGGAGCGCCGCTTCCCGGTAGGGCAGACGGCCGCAGAGGTTTCCTCCCAAGGTGAGCCTGTTCCGGACCGTATGGTCGGCTATATCATCGAGGCACTCCCTCAAAAGGGGTGAATCCACCCGGTCCTGCAGGGCCGTCAGGCTCAACCCGGCACCGAAGCACCACACCCCGCCGGAAGATTCCGCCCGGGTCAGTTCGGGGATCATCTTTAGATCGATCCCCGCCTGTATGGCCTGCCGGCCCGTCCGGGCCAGGGAAATTAGCTCGGTACCGCCTCCCCAGTAGGCGGCGGTACGGCCCCGGGCGGTTTCCTCCTGAAAAGCCTCCACCGCTTCTCCGAGACTCCGGGGCTGAATGAAGATGAAATCGCCGCCCCTCATGACTTTTCCTCCAGGGCCTGCCAAATTCTTTCCGGCGTCAAGGGAAGATGGTTCAGGGGAACCCCGGCGGCGCGGCTTAAGGCGTTGGCCACCGCCCCGGGCATGCCGATGATGCCCTGTTCCCCCAGGCCCCGGGCGCCGAAGGGCCCGTCGGGTTGAGGGGTTTCCAGGAAATCCACCACGAAGCGGGGGGCCTCTCCGTATCGGGGCAGCTTAAAATCCCGGAAGGTCCCGTTCTCCAGCCGGCCGCCGCCGGTGAAACGAAACCCTTCCCGGCAGGTGTAGCCGATCCCCATGAGCATAGCCCCGGTCATCTGTTCCCGGGCGGACCGGGGATTAATCACCCGGCCCACATCCATGCAGCCCGCGGCGGTCAGTATCCTGTAGTTTCCCGTGACGGTATCGAGTTCCACCTCCACCCCCTGGGCCCCCAAGGTCCACTCCAGGGCGGGGTTGCCCCGGCCGGTCTCCCGGTCTATCCCGGTGAGACCCGGAGTGATGTAGCGGCCCCGGCCTAGGACCTGGCCGCCCACGGAGTTTCCGTTGGGGTAGGTGTAGCCCAGAACCACGGCGCTCAGGGGGAGTCCCGCCTCCGGATCATCCTCCGGAAAAACCCGCTCCCCCGCCACCCTGAGCCGGGAAGGCTCGCACCTCAAAGGCAGGGCCGCCACCTCTTTGATCTGCGCCAGGGCGTCCTCGGCGGCCTCCTGAACCGCTAAACCCGCCATCATGAGGCTGCGGCTGGCGGCGGTGGTCCAGTCATGGGGGCTGGTTCCCGTTTCCACCACCGTCCGGACGTGGATCTTCTCTATGGGAAGACCCAGAACCTCGGCGGCGATCTGCCCCAGGGAGGTCTGCGTTCCCGTACCGATATCCACGATTCCCGTATTCACATTGGCCGAACCGTCCTCGTTGAAGGTGATCACCGCCCCGGCATCGGTATTGGGAGGGATGGCGGGTGCCTTCCAGAAGAACGAAAGAGCCCGGGCCGTGACCGTCCCGTCCGGGGCGGCTCGGCGAAGCCCTTGGTCCCAATTCAGCCCCTCGGCGGCTTTGGCCGCACACCCCGCTAAATCCCCGGTGCCTTCCCCCAGTTCAGCCCCGGTGGGGGTGGTATCCCCCCGCCGGATGGCATTTTTGAGCCTCAGTTCCAGGGGATCCATTCCTAAACGGTCCGACAGCTCCTCCAGGGCCCGCTCCATCACGAAGGAAGACTCAATATGGCCAAAGCCCCGGTAAGCGGCGGCAAAGGGTTTGTTGGTATAGACGCAGTAGGAATCGCACTTGACCGCCGGAACCCGGTAGGGGCCGGTGCAGGAGATGGCCGCCGCCCGGGCTACGTTGACGGCGTAGTCACCGTAGGCGCCGGTGTCAAAATAGTAGCGGCATTCCAGGGCGGTGAGACTCCCGCCGGCGTCCGCCCCCAGACGGATATCCGCAGAGAGGCCGATCTTCCCCGGCGAGGAGGCCATGTCATCCTCCCGGCGGTTTATCAGCTTCACCGGCCGCCCTCCCGCCTTCCGGGAGAGTAAAAAGGCCAGCCCTTCCAGCTGAATCCCCGCCTTACCGCCGAATCCGCCCCCCACCAGGGGGGCATGGACCCTGATCTTCCCCGGGGAGATGCCGAAAACCGTTCCCATCTGGGCCCGGACCACGAAGGGCGCCTGGGTGGAAGACCATATATCCACCTCGCCCCCCGCATCGATGCGGGCCACCGCCCCCCGGGGCTCCAGGGCGCCGTGATCCCCCAGGGGCAGGGAACAGGTCAGCTCCACCGTCACCGCCGCCCGGCGAAACCCCGCCTCCGGGTCTCCCTTGCGGATCTTGGTGAGGTTGGCCGTGTTGGTTCCCGGCTGGGGGTAGATAAAATCGGCGCAGCCGTATTGGCCCAGGTCGGGATGCACCAGGGGGGCGCCTTCTTCCATGGCCAGGCGGGGATCAAAAACCGCCTCCAGGGGCCGGTACCCCACCCGGATCAGCGATGCCCCGCGGCGGGCCGCCTCCAGGCTGTCCGCCGCCACCGCCGCCACCGGCTCACCCCAGTGGCGGACCCGGCCTCGGGCTAAAGGCGGCTTATCGCCGGTATAGATGCCTAAATTCTCGGGACATTCCCGTCCCGTCAACACCGCCGCCACCCCCGGCAGGGCCCAGGCGGCGGAGGTATCAATACTGACTATCTCGGCATGGGCGTGAGGAGAAAGCAGAAGGGCCCCGGAGAGCATCCCCGGAAGCCGTATATCGTCAACATAAATTCCCTGGCCCGAACTTTTTCGGGCCCCCTCAATCCGAGGGGCCGGAACACCTATCCATTCTGTCATTTCCTTAGTGTATTCGGGCACCGGAGTGTTGGCAAGCCGGGGGAAGAATTTTTCGGCACCCCGGAGAAGGAGGGATCTTAAAAGGTAAATCTTCGGGACAAGGCTCCGAAAAGGCGGATATTGGAGGCTTCGAAACGCTCCCGGGATTCCACCAGGGTGTTGATGGATTGACAAAACTCATCGGGAACCTCAAGGGAACCGAAATGGTTCAACGCCATCCGCGGCGCTTCGGAGCGGAAACACTCATTGCGCTCATTGATGCAGACGGCAATCCCATCAATCCAGATCTCCAGGATCTTTTCAGACTTTTCTTTTTTTATCGAGGTCGTGGAGACCCTCGTTGTATAGACGACACCTTTCATAGATAATTCATTATCGGTTTTTTTCCGATAAACTTCAATTCCCCTGCCCCTGCCTGGAACCCATGTTTTCTTTCATCCCCGCCGATACGGGCATTTTAGGTGTTTTTTTTAATTGTTTTCCTTTTCCTTGAAACCTTCCCGCCCCTTAAACGTATATTTGATGAGGGGGCCGGTCTTTGCCTCCAGGAGCCGTATGGAAGAAACGAGGTTAACCGAGGATCGCCAGGACCAACAGGCGGTTCAGAAAACCCAAGCAGGAGATCCCCGGGGCTTTGACGACATCGTCCGCCGCTACGGACCCCTTCTCTATCGATTATCCCTTCAATACATGGGCGACCCTGAAGAAGCGGAGGAGCAGGCCCAGGAAATACTCCTTAAGGCCTTCAGGAATCTGCCCCAATACGATCGGCACCGCCGGTTCTTCCCGTGGCTCTACTCTTTGGCCCTGAATCAACTTCGTTCGGAACTGCGGAAACGGCGGACCCGGCAGAAACATACCTGGTCAGGGCCGGTTCTGGTGGAAGAGACTGTCTCGGATGACACCGATCCGGCGGAGGATCTGCTCAGAAACGAGGCGCGCCGCCTGATTCGGCGAACCTTGAAGGAGCTGCCGGCGAAATACCGGGACGTATATCTGCTGAGGGAGGTGGAAGGATTCTCCACCCTGGACACGGCGGAAATTCTGGGAATCCCCGAGGGAACGGTAAAAATTCGCCTTCACCGGGGACGTCTTCTCCTGAAACAACGGCTGGAGAAATATTTTGCCCCGTAATGAAACCCCCCGGCGGGGTTCTGCGTATAGATGTTGAGAAGAGAGGTTAGACGATTCATGAAAGCCAAGGGAAATCTGAAGAAGCCATACCGTCCCACCCCCCTGGAAGAAGCTGTTAAAAAGCTTCTGGACGACCCCGGTCAGTGGGCCGGGGAGCTGGACGGCCCTTCCCCGGAGGATATGGCGGTTCGGTTTCAGGAACGGCTTCGGGAAGAATCGGCCGGATCACCGCGGGTTTCTGATAAAACCGCCCCCCGAACCTCTCGAACAGCCGTTCTCCGGGTGCTCAAGGCGGCGGCGGTGCTGGCCGTCTTCACCGCCGGATACCTGGCGGGAAACAACGAAACCCCGGGGGGAATCATCGTCCCGAAAACTGCGGCGGCCCAGGAACCCGCCCCTCCGGTCCGCAAAGATGTGACCGACGGCACCATCCTGGTCAGGCTGGTGCTGGAAGCACCGGAGGCCCGGAGTGTCACCGTGGCGGCGGACTGGAACCAATGGAAACCGGAAACCCAGCCCTTGTCCGATGAAGACGGCGACGGAATTTGGGAGATCCATCTGCGGCTGCAGCGCGGAAAGGATTACCAGTACCAGTTCGTCATCGACGGCAGCCGATGGGTGGCCGATCCGGGGGCCCGGGTGCAGATTGACGATGGCTTCGGCGGAGTCAACAGCCTGCTCAACATTTGATAGAAAGCCGGC
>CAYYNJ010000145.1:0-541 GCA_964472775.1 uncultured Spirochaetaceae bacterium | reverse complement strand
AGGAAAGATGAAACGATTGTTAGTATTAGTCACGGCCGCCTTCATGGTCACCGGGGGGCTTGCCGCCCAGACGGAAGAACCGGCGGATTTTTTACTGATCATGGAGCGGGAACTTTTACAGTACGGCTGGGAAGTCCCGGAATGGCAGTCCCTGAAGGCGGAACTGAACATCCGCGAATGGGGCCCGGGGCTGGAAGCAGACCCGGAACTGGTGGCCTTCAGCCTAGAATTAGCCCGCCGGGAAATGCGGGACATGGAAGAGGCCTTTCAGGAAAAAAATATTGAGGTGCAGCAGACCATGCACCGGCTTCAGGCCCGTATCGCCCGGGAAATCGCCGAAACCTCGGTGGAACTGAGGAATATGGGGGTAGATCAGCGGCTGGCGCGACGCTCCGCCGTGGAAGGCACCCGGAAGGCCGCCGAGGATGTCACAAAAGCCTTGGCCTTGGTCATGGAAAATCGGGGGGCTTCCGAAAACATTCCCCGAGGCGGGACGGAAAAACAGGGGGAGGACTTGGTGGTCACCGGTTCCTTTGGAACC
>CAYYNJ010000144.1:6598-7244 GCA_964472775.1 uncultured Spirochaetaceae bacterium | reverse complement strand
GGCTTGAGGGGCTTTTTGGGTTCAGGGGCGGGAGTTTAATCCCGGGGACGGCGGGGTTCCCAGGGCTGCCGTTTTTCCCGGGGAGGTTTAGACTTGCTGGAGTATCCCGCCTTGTAGCCGCCGCTGCGGCCGGGGTGGCCGGGTCTGGCTCCGTAGCCCCCGCCTTGGTTCTGATGAAACCGGCGGCCCGGAGGATTCTTCCCCTGGGCGGCCCTTTCGGCCACGATGGAATGCCCTTTCCCCTTTTTGGAGAAATGGGAAAGGATGGTCTCCGCATCCTCCAGGCCCACACTGATGAAGGAATAGATGTCGTAGATATCGATTCGGTCGATCATCCGGGAGGGAACCCCCGCTGCCTGCTCGATGATATCCGCCAGCTTCCGGGGGGTCATTCCGTCCTTCTTTCCCGTGGTAAGAAAAAGCCGGACTTTGCCGTTTCCAGGAGCCTGACGGCTCATATCTTTGATGTCTCCGTAGTTGTCTTCGTCCAACTCATCGCCGTAGGACAGTTTCAGCAGCGCCGCCACCACATCGGCGGCGTCGGTGTCCAGCAGCAGCTGACCCGCCATTTCACGGAAAAGATCCAAACCTTCCCCGTCCACCAGGTCCCCCAGAATCATTGATTACAGGTTAGAATTCAAAAACA
>CAYYNJ010000144.1:0-6588 GCA_964472775.1 uncultured Spirochaetaceae bacterium | reverse complement strand
CCAGGTCCGCCACATCCTTTCGGATCCGAGCCTGCTTGAAGGCGATAACCTCATCCGCCCCGGGGACCTTCTCCCGCCGGATGTTGGTGCCGGTGATCTTTTTGATAAAAGACAGGCGGCTGAACTCGGCGGGGGTGATGAAGGTGATGGCCGTACCCTGATGTCCCGCCCGGCCGGTCCGGCCGATCCGGTGCACGTAGGATTCGGGGTTCTGAGGCAGGGCGAAGTTAATCACATGGGTCAGGTTGTTCACGTCGATGCCCCGGGCCGCCACATCGGTGGCCACCAGTACCCGGGTGCTGCGGTCCTTGAATCCTTTTAAAATCCGTTCCCGCTGCATCTGGGCGATGTCTCCGTGGAGAGCTTCGGCATTATAGCCCCGGCCCGACAGTTTTTCCGCCACAAAGTCTACATCCAGTTTGGTGCGGCAGAAGATGATGGCGTAGAAATCGGTTTCCATATCGATGATTCGGCAGAGGGCTTCGAATTTATCCCCCTGACGAACTTCATAGTAGATCTGATCCACCAGGGCGGTGGTGAGCTGGTTATGCTCCGCCTGGATGAACTGATATTCGGGCATAAACTGCCGGGCCAGAGACTTGATCCGGGCGGGCATGGTGGCGCTGAACAACAGCATCTGCCGGGCGGGATTCACCGAGGTGAGGATCTGTTCGATGTCCTCCACGAATCCCATGTTCAGCATTTCATCCGCTTCATCCAGAACCACATAATCCACCACCGACAGATCCAGGGTTCCCCGGTCGAGATGGTCCATCACCCGTCCGGGAGTTCCGATGATGATGTCCGCCCCCTTCTTGAGCCGGCCGAACTGGAGGCCGATGTTCTGGCCCCCGTAAATGGGAACGATCCGCAGGTTTGTCTGGCCTTTGAGGGCGTTCAATTCCTCCGCCACCTGCAGGGCCAGCTCCCGGGTGGGAACCAGAACCACCGCCTGGGGGGCCGGAGCGTTGGGAACAAGCCGTTCCACAAAGGCCAGGCCGAAGGCGGCGGTTTTACCCGTACCGGTCTGGGCCTGGGCGATCACATCTTTTTTAGTGGTAAGCAGAACGGGAATGGTTTTTTCCTGAATTTCCGTGGGCTCTTCGAAGCCCCTCTTCTCCAGGGTAGTAAGGGTGGCCTCGGAGAGGCCCAATGCTCTAAATTTCTCCATGATTTCCTTTTTGGGGTATTAGTATATCCGTCAGTCGGATTTTACCCGTACACTGCCGGTAAAAACGTTCTCAAAAAAAAATCAAAGCGGAGAGGAAAAACTTACCTTCGGTTCTGAATAATTCAGTCCACCGTGGAGGAAACCCCGACACGAAATCGGCTTAGTGGTTTGAGAAATGCCCTTACAAGAGGTGTATCGAACCGGATTCTATCAGAAATGCGCCGCTTCGTATAGGGGAAGAGCCCCGGCAGGATCGATTACTTTCTCTTCCGGGGTTTTGCCGAAAAGATAAAAAGTTTTCGAAACCCCTGGCCGTCTTGACCGCCATTGACTAAGATAATAAGAGGCCAGGACAAAAAGGGGAGGGAAAAATAGTGCCGACCATTTTACACGTGGACCGCAGCCGATTCTTCCAGGGAATCATCCGCGAGCTGGCGGTTCAAAAAAGTTTCGGCTATCTGGGCGCCAAAACCGCCGCAGAGGCTTTTTCCCTTCTTCAGGAGCACCAGGTGGATTTTATCATCACCAGCAAGGAGCTGGATCAGTCCACCGGGGAAGAGTTCATCCTGGAATTGAACAACTCCTCCTTTAATGAAATTCCCATCATCGTCATCAGCTCCGATGAATCCCAGGCCACCCAGGAGAGGTTCTACGCCCTGGGGATAATCAACTACCTCCAGAAAAGTGAAATAACCGTAGACCGGCTCTCCCGGTACTTGGATCAGGTCTTCGACAAAAATCCTTTCACCCAGGACCTGAAGGAAGCATCCTTCGCGGTGGTGGACGACAGCAAGGTAAGTCTCAGTGCCATAACCAACATCCTCCACCACCAGGGCATCAGGGACGTCACCACCTATGCGAACCCACTAGACCTCTTGAAAGAAACCCGGGCCTTTGATGTCTATTTTGTGGATATTATCCTGCCTCACATGTCGGGGGAGGACCTAGTGCTGGAACTGAGGGAGAAATTCCCCCTTAGTATTATCTTCGCCGTCTCCTCCATCACCAACCTTAAAACCATCACCCACATCCTCGGCTCCGGCGCCGATGACTTCATTATCAAACCTTTTGAAGCCCCCCTGGCCATGGCCCGGCTGAAAAACAACTTCCGCACCATCAAGGCGCTTCAGCAGCTGGAAGCCCAGAAGGAGGAACTCCAGCGGCTGGCCAGCCATGACGGCCTGACCGGAGCCTTCAATCACCGCTGGATTCTGGAAAGGCTGGAAGAAGAAAGGGAGAAGGCAAAACGATACCACCGGCTGCTCTCGATTCTTATTATCGATATCGACAACTTTAAGACCGTCAACGACACCCACGGCCACCTGCTGGGCGATGAGGTTCTCCGCCGGTTTGTCCATCTTGTTCATAAAGAGATAAGAGAGGCGGATATTTTAGGACGCTACGGAGGGGATGAATTCCTTTTGGTGATGCCCGAAACGGGCCTGAAAGAGGGGTTAGTCTTGGCCGAACGGATCCGAAAAAGCCTGGAAACGGCGGTTTTTGACGGCCCCGTCGACCCCGTCACCCTCAGCGGCGGGGTCCGGGAATACCAGGGGCAAAGCGTGACAGAGATGATTCAGGAGGCGGACGAACGGCTCTACCGGGCGAAAAAACTGGGCCGCAACCGGATCGTGGGGGACTGAAACCCCGCACCTGTAAATACCGGCGGTAAAAACGATTGATCCGGGAAAGGAATCCGGTTATTCTTCTCGTATAGAAAACGTGTTGATCCTGTGGCTTTTACACGTTTTCCCCCGGGCCCGACGATCCATCATCCCCCAGGAGTTTTCATGAACTCGAACGAATACCGAAGCCAGTTAGAAACAATCTTTAAGGCCGCCGTGGAGCGGGTGAATCCCGAAAAAATGATCTCCCGGTTCCTCACGGTTCAGGACAACATCCTGAAAGTTGACCTTCCCGACACTCCTTTCCAAACGGATTTAAGCCGATTCGATAAGGTCCTGGTACTCGGCACCGGCAAAGCCACCGCCAAAATGGCCCTGGCCCTGGAAAAAATTTTAGGATCCCGGATACATGACGGTTTTATCAGTGTCAAGACGGGGCACACCGAAGATCTGTCCCTGATCAGAACCCGGGAGGCGGCCCATCCGGTTCCCGATGAAAACTCCGTGGCGGCGGCCCGGGAGATGGAGCGACTCGCCGGAGAAGCGGATGAAAAAACCCTGGTGATCAACCTCATCTCCGGAGGCGGCTCCGCCCTGCTCTGCAGCCCCTACGAAGACCGCCATCACCGCCTAACCTTGGAGGAGAAACAGGAAGTTACCCGGCTTCTTCTCTCCTGCGGGGCGGATATCACCGAAATCAACGGCCTGCGTAAACATCTGTCGGGGCTCAAGGGCGGCCGCTTGGCGGCCTTGCTGTACCCTGCGGTCAGCCTGAATCTGATCCTCTCCGACGTGATCGGGGACGTCTTGAGCGCCATTGCCTCGGGCCCCACCACGCGGGACCCCCCCACCTTGGCCGAGGCAGGCGGAATTCTCGATAAGTACCGGTTGTGGGACCGGATCCCCGGGGCAGCGGCGGCGGTTATTCGGGGGGGGATGGCGGGAGACATCCCGGAAACCCCCAAACCGGGTGACCGGGTCTTTGAAAAGGTCACCAACATCCTGATAGGAACAAACAGGGATGCCCTGGTCACCGCAGAGGAGAAGGCAAAATCCCTGGGCTACCACACCGCCGCCCTGACCTGCCGGCTTTCCGGGGAAGCCCGGGACGCGGCCCGGTTTCTTCACGGCGCCGCCGAAGACATCCGGGATCATGAGCTCCTGATCCCCCGCCCCGCCTGCCTCTTGGCGGGGGGCGAAACCACCGTGACCCTGAAAGGTTCCGGCCTGGGAGGCCGGAACCAGGAAATGGCCCTGGCTTTTCTGGATCTGCTGTCACGGGATTCCCGGGGCGGTGAAAACCTCTTTTTCCTCTCCGGAGGCACCGACGGCAACGACGGTCCCACCGATGCGGCGGGAGCCTTCGCCGATGCGGGGCTGATCCGCCGGGCGGAAGAACTGTCCCTGGACACCGGGGCCTATCTTGAGAATAACGACTCATACCATTTCTTTGAAGCGGCGGGGGGGCTCTTAAAAACAGGCCCCACCAACACCAACGTCTGCGACCTGCAGATTATCCTGATTCCCTGAGAGCCCTAGTCGATATCTCCGCAAATCTCAAGGATGGCCTGATCAATCCGGGCAATCCAGGCAGGATCCACCCCGCTGCCGTAAAGAAAGTGCCGGGTGTTCCCGCGGGGCAGATCTTCTAATGGAAGAATGAAGAAATCTTCCTCGTTCAGTCCCGCTTCGCGGATAAGGACGGGGATCTCTTCCGGGGCCGACAGAAGGTAGGATATTCGCCCCGCCCCCAGCATCTTAACCAGGCTGGACTGCCCGCCCACCACCACCTCCCGGGGGGCGTTTGAGGCAGCCAAAGCGGCATCAACCCCAGGGCCGTAGGAAAAATCGCTTATCACGCCGAGGGTTAGGGCGGAATCGGAGAGAACCTCCGCCAAGGTGGAATAGTCTTTAAAAAGAGGTTTTATGGTGGTCCGTGCCAGCAGGGCCAAGGGTTTATCCCGATACAGGGCCCGGGAGAACCGGCCGAAAGCCTCCCTCTCGGGGGTCCGGAACCACCCGATGGTGCTGAACGGATCATCCCGGCGCATCACCTCCCGGAGCAGGCGGTTGGAGGGCATTTCCACAAACCGGTATTCAACCTACGCCCGCTCCAACACTTCCCGCGCCAGATCCGCCAGGAATCCGGCGGGCCGGCCCTGGTGGGTGTAATAGTAGGGAGGCCGCTCAAAATACCCCACCTCTAGAACATCCTGGGTCCAGCCGGGAAAGGGAAAGAAGAGAATCAGCAGCATGAAGACGGATCGGCGGAAAGGGAACAGGATCATGGATGTTTTAGTGATGGAATTTACTGGTCAGATGGGCCCGGTTCTCCGGGGCGGGATATTCTTCCGGCCAGTACTCGGTTTGCCGGAGAATCAGCCCCCCGGCGACATAAGAGAAGGTCACCGCCCGTGAGACCGTCGCTCCGTCTGTCACCGTCACATCGGAAACCACCACCGCTGG
This sequence comes from uncultured Spirochaetaceae bacterium, assembly GCA_964472775.1. Taxonomy (GTDB): domain Bacteria; phylum Spirochaetota; class Spirochaetia; order UBA9216; family UBA9216; genus CAYYNJ01. Next base: position 1,326 of record CAYYNJ010000144.1, on the reverse strand, counting down.
ATCTTCCGGGGTGTTGCCGTTCTCCTCCCTTACCAGACGGTTTACCGTGAAAGTCCATCGTCCCTGGGCGGGATACTCCCGGTTAATCTGAATAAAACGCTCCCGGCCGATTACCACTTCGTCGGACTGGGGCCACTCCAGGGTGTAGTCATCGGCAAAAAGCTCCGCCGCCCCCGCAAAGTCGTTGTCATTCATCCGCTTCCAATACTCTCTCACTAGATGATCGGGTTTCATACCGCCCCCCTGTGAATCTCCCTGAATTTTGAAGGATTAATGCCTTCAAACTTTCTAAATATGGTACAGAAATACCCTTCGCTTTCATACCCCACCGCCTGGGCGATATCACTGATCTTGCGGGGAGAGCAGCTTAACAGCTGTTTGGCCTTCCCTACCCGGTGATGATTCAAATATTCAATAGGCCGCATTCCCGTGGCCTTCTTGAAGAGCCGGCAAAAGTGCTGGGGAGACACCCCCACAGAATCCGCCAGATCCTGAATCGAAATGGGGCTGGGATACGAATCTTCGATGAAGTTGAAAGCCGCCTGAAGTTTCAGGTACCGGGAATCCACCGAATCCTCTTCGCTGGTGATGTATTTATAGAGATCCAGCAGGAAGCCGTACACCAGGGTGGAACATTCCAGCCCCTTGGTGGGTTCCTGGGTGAAGAGGATGTTGAGAGCCATCTCGGTCCGGGCCTCCAAGGCCCGGGGATTTGATACGGCATAGATGCCCGAACCGTCGACTCCGGCGGTTTTCAGCATGTTCTCGATGTGGTGTCCCCCGAAGGTGAACCAGTTCACCACCCAAGGTTCCTCTAGAGCCTGATATTCGTGGCTGCCCTCGGGAAAAAGCATCATCCCCTGCCCCGGTTCCAAAACTCCTTCGATCCCGGAGAACCGTACCTTTCCCTTTCCCGAAATGGTCTGTATCCATTGGTAAAAAGGATATCCAAAGGGCCGGGAAATGGGCTCTTGCTCCCAGTAATGCCCCACCCCCACCAGGTAGTAGGGAAGCTGTTTTTCAAATTCACTGAGGATGGAGAAGGCGAAACGAGGATCTTTTTTCATCTTCATATTTTGAAATTATATTCATATAGTCGAAATAACACCAGAAAAACCTCCCTCCCCGGGTCGATTCTCACCAAATTCTCCTCTTTGCCCTAAACATAGGGGTTCATATCCTTACATTACCCCGAATATGTTGAAATTGACGCCCCCCGGGATGGCACCCATAATTCTCCCATATCTCAAGGAGGAATCTATGAAAAAATTTCTTTTGGTTCTGGCCGTTCTGCTTGTGGGAACAGCCCTCTTTGCCGGAGGAGCC
>CAYYNJ010000143.1:6892-7277 GCA_964472775.1 uncultured Spirochaetaceae bacterium | reverse complement strand
ACAGGGCCGGAGGCATCGCCCCCAAGACCGTGGGCCGCATCTTCATCAACGCCCAGGGCAAACAGCTCATGGGGGCGGGGGTGGGCATCGGCCCCGTGGAAACCTTGGATGCCGCCATGCGGGACGCCCTGCGCCCCTTCTACCCCTTCCTCAAAAACATCAGCCTCATCGACTACAAGGTCCGGGTCCTGAACCCCGAGCAGGCCGCGGCGGCGAAGGTGCGGGTCTTCATCACCTCCTCGGACCACCAGCACAGCTGGGACACCGTGGGGGTCTCGGAAAACATCGTGGAAGCCTCCTGGGAGGCTTTGGTGGACAGTTTTGAATACTATTACAACAACTTCGCCCAGACCGAGGTTCACCGATCGGGAGTAACTCTCCTGAA
>CAYYNJ010000143.1:0-6882 GCA_964472775.1 uncultured Spirochaetaceae bacterium | reverse complement strand
AGTGAACAGGGTCTGCGCGCTGTGGACGATGATCCCGAACCAGGCGCTCCGGTAAGGCCGGATTTTTTCCTTTTTTTAGGAGGGGGAAGTCTCCCCCTGGCTATATAAAAACCCCGGCGGATCCCGCCGGGGTTTTTATTCCGCCACCCCCTCGCTCAAGCCGCCGGGGCCGGCCTCCCCTTCTTTATCTAATTTTAGCAAACCTCTCACACGGTACTAACAGCCCTGCCTTTGAATAGGATTCCATGGACATAAAAATCAAGAAGTACCAGGGAGTGTATCTCCTGCTCCTCACGGGGGAGCTCGATCTTTACCACTGTCAGACATTGGAAAATCTCTTTGTGAAACTCTGTGATGCCGGCGGAACCCGGTTTGTCATCGATTTCACGGGAATCAAGTACATCGACTCCAGCGGGGTGGGCAGCTTGCTCAAGCTGAAAAACAGCGGTCTCCAACAGGGCCGGAAGCTGGTCTTCACCGGCATCACCGGTGAAACCCGTAACGTGCTGAACCTGGCGAACCTGCTCGATTATTTTCCCCGGGCGGAGGACTACCGGGCGGCCCTGAAAAACCTATCCGTCCCAACCTCATCCGGAACCGGCAAGGAGGCCCTCAGTGAAAACTAAACAGAACATTCTTATCCAGGACGGTATAAGCACCATGGAAAAACCCATGGTCTACGGGATGGAGGTGGGGGCCATCGGGTCATCCTTCCACTATGCCCCCGCCCGAACCAGGCTGGTGGATCTCACCGACCGGCTCGAATCGCTCCCCGAAATTCTGGCCCTGGGGGTGGTGGACGAAGAAGGGAAGACCCTGGGCATCGTCACCCGGAAGGACGTGATGGGAGCCTTGAGCCGCCCCTTCGGCCGGGACGTCCTCAGGAAGAAAGATTTAACCTTTCTTATCACCGAACCGCCCCGGTTTCACTTCACCGAAAACGTCTTTACCGTGGCGGAACAATTGGAAGAAACCCTGAGAACCAACGAAGCGGGGTTCTTTCTTCTGGTGGATGATAAAGAGTACTTCCGGGGGCTCTTTTCAGGAAAAGATATGCTGGTCTTTCTGGCCAGCATTACCAGTCAGGATATCGCCCTGTCCCGAAAAGTACAGACCCGGATCGTCAAAGAGGTAGACGACCTGGCGGGGCCTCACTTCTCCCTGGCGGCCCGCTCCCTCATGGCTAAAGGCATAGGAGGCGATTTCTACACCTATAAACTGGTCTCCCCCTCCACCTATCTCCTGGTCCTCTGCGATGTTTCGGGGAAAGGCATGGCCGCTTCCCTGCTCAGCTCCCTGCTATCGGGGTTCATCACCACCCATCCGGGGCGGACGGACCTGAAAAGCCTCATCCAAGACCTGAACAACCAGTTAACCCGCAGTTTCGAAGGGGAAAAATTCGTCACCGGTATCTTCCTCCTTTTCAACGGCGACACCGGCCGGGCGGAGGTAGCCGACATGGGCCACCGGCACATGATCCTCTACCGCCGGGGAAAACAGAAAAAAATACCCCGCCAGGTCTCAAATATGCCCCTAGGGGTCACCGACGAGCTTTCCATCAAGACCTTCTCCCTCTCCCTGAAAGAGAAAGACTGCCTTTTCCTCATGACCGACGGCATGATCGAGCAGACAAACAGCCTGGGAAAAACCTACCCTCCCCTCCGCATGGATGAGATCCTCCGACGTCACGAAAACAGCTCCCCCCAAGATCTGAGGGCCCGGCTTAATGAAGACTTCGATGTTTTCCGGGGCCGGGCGGCCCAGCAGGACGATGTGAGCTACCTGATTTTGAAATACACCCCTTCGGAGGAAATCCTCCCCGGCCAGGGGCAGAAAGAGCACCTATCCCCCACGGTGGAAGATAAAATCCGGTGGGCCCTGAACAGCGGCAAGCCGATTCAGATCCGCACCACCCGGTACCTGACCCACGACCGGCAGTTTATCGATTCGGTGCTGAACCGGTTTCTCAACGAGGCGGGCATTACCTTTTTAATGAATAAACTCTCGTACTGTCTCCACGAACTGGCCACCAATGCCAAAAAAGCCAACACCAAGAGGGTCTACTTCCTCGATAACGGCCTGGATATCGCCGACGCGGCAAGCTACCGGGCGGGGATGACCGACTTCAAGCGGTCCACCCTGGAAAATATCGATTACTACCTGGACCTTCAAAAAAAGAGGGGCTACTACATCGTGGTCCTGTTTCACCTCACCGAAAAACGGCTCCGGCTCTCGGTCATCAATAATACGGAAATGCGGGAAGAAGAGAAGATGAGGGTGGCCCAGAAAATTGAGCTGGCCCAGAAAGCCGACAGCATCAAGGATATCTACGATCAAGTGGAGGATTACTCCGAAGGGGCGGGCCTGGGAATCGTCATGATGAGCCAGATGCTCAGGACCATGGGCTTCGGCCCCCATTCCCTATCCATCGAATCATCCCAGGGACTCACCACCGCCACCATAACGGTTCAGCTGAGGGAATAGGGCCGGACCCGGGGTCCGGCCCCTCGGTTTACATAGACGGAACCGGCGGCGGGGTTTAAACCCAGCCCCGATCCGGCAGGGGCCTGACCTTCACATCCCCCTGAATCAGGTACTCGATCCCCTTCACCGCCGCCTGGGCCGCCGAGGTGGTGGTGGTATAGGGAACCCGGTGCTTCACCGCCTCGGTCCTCATGGTATTGCTCCCCCGGAAGCTGAACCGGCCCGAGGGGGTGTTGATGAGAAAGTCGATTCGCTCCCCCGCCAAGTAGTCCACCACGTTGGGGTGGCGGTTATGGGCCTTCTGCACCACGTCGGCGAAGATGCCGTTCTCGAAGAGGAACTCGGCGGTGCCGGCGGTGGCCACTAAGCTGAAGCCCAGCTCTTCCAGCTCCCGCACGATGGGCAGGATGGTGTGCCGGTCGTTCTTGTTCACCGACACAAAGACCCGGCCCGACCGGGGCAGCCGGGTTCCCGCGGCGGTCTGGGCCTTCAGGAAGGCCTCGCCGAAGCTGTCGCCGATGCCGATGGCCTCGCCGGTGGATTTCATCTCCGGCCCCAGGAGGGGGTCGATGCCGGTGAACCGGTCGAAGGAGAACACCGCCTCCTTCACCGCCCAGCCCACCACGCACTCACCCCGGCCGTAGCCGTTTTGGGTGAGCCCCTGCTGCTCCAGGTTAACCCCGTTCCAGATTTTCACCACCGCATCGATCAGGTTCACCCCGCTGGTCTTGGAGATGAAGGGAATGGTGCGGCTCGCCCGGGGGTTTACTTCGATAAGGTAGAGGACGTTGTCCTTCACGGCGAACTGGATGTTCAAAAACCCCTTCACTTTGAGCTCCCTGGCGATCTTCACCGCCGCCCGGGCCATCTCTTCCTGCATCTCCGGGGAACATTTATAGGGAGGAAACACACAGGCCGAATCGCCGGAGTGAACCCCCGCCGCCTCGATGTGGGCCATGATGCCCCCGATGTAGACGTTGTCCCCGTCGCACACCGCATCCAGGGCGTATTCGAATGCGTCCTCCAGAAAGGAATCCACCAGCACCGGCCTCTCCGGGGTGGCTTCGATCCCTTTTTTCAAAAAGATCTCCAGGTCTTCCCGGTTATAGGCGATGAACATGCTCCGTCCCCCCAGGACGAAGGAGGGCCGCAGAAGGACGGGATAGCCGATCTCTTCGGAGAGGGGAATCACCGCCTCCAGACCCGGGGCCATCCGGTTTTCCGGCTGCCGCAGGTCCAGCTTTTTCAGCAGGGCGCTGAAAAGGCCCCGGTCTTCCACATCGTGGATCGACTGAACCCGGGTCCCTTGAATCTCGGCGCCCCACTCTTCCAGCTCCCGGGCGATGTTCAGGGGAAGCTGCCCCCCCATCTGAACCACCACCTTACGGGCCCCTTCCTTGGCCAGAATTGATTTCACATTCTCCAGATCCAGGGGCTCCATGTAGAGCCGGTCCGACACGTTGAAATCGGTGGAAACCGTCTCGGGGTTGGAATTAACCAGGATGGTCTTGATCCCCGCCTTCCGGTACGCCAGGGACGCCAGGGTGCAGCAGGTGTCGAACTCCAGGCCCTGGCCGATCCGGTTGGGGCCGCTGCCCAAAATCACCACCGCCTCATTTCCCAGGGGTTCCCCCTCGTCGGTTTCTCCGTAGGTGGAGTAGAAATAGGGGGTCCGGGCGGCAAACTCGCCGGCGCAGGTGTCGACGAAATGATAGGTGGCTTTGAGGCCCGTCTTTTCCCGCAGGGCCTCCACCTCCCCCCGGGTAGACCGGGTCAGCCCGGCAATCCGGCGGTCCGAAAGGCCCATCCGCTTGGCCTCCCGCAGCAGGGCCGCATCCAGCCCGCCCGCCGCCAGCTTCTCCTCCAGGGCGATCTGCTCCAGCATCTGGTACATCACCCAGAGGTCGTAGCCGGTCCTTTCCGCCAGCCGGCGCACCGCCCGTTCCCCTTCCCGCTTGAGCACCGTGTAGATGCCGAAGATCCGCAGGGGGTGGCGGCTGTCGAGAATCTTGTCCAGGCCGTCGTACCCCATGGAAAGCTCTTCCAGGCCGTCCCGGCCAATCTCCACCGCCCGGATCGCCTTGTTCAGCGCCTCGGGAAAGGTCCGGCCCAGGGCCAAAGATTCCCCCACCGACTTCATAGCGGTGCCGAGCTGATCGTACCCCATGGGAAATTTCTCCACCTCAAACCGGGGGATTTTCACGGCGCAGTAATCCAGGGCCGGCTCGAAGCAGCTGACGGTCTTCCCGGTAATCTCGTTGATGATTTCATCCAGGGTATACCCCACCGCCAGCTTCGCCGAGGCCCGGGCGATGGGAAACCCCGTGGCCTTGGAAGCCAGGGCGGAGGACCGGCTGACCCGGGGGTTCATTTCAATCACCACCATCCGGCCCGTCTCGGGGTTCACGGCGAACTGGACGTTGGATCCGCCGCAGTCCACCCCTATCTCCCGGAGGATGGTAATCGAGGCGTTCCGCATCTCCTGATATTCCCGGTCCGACAGGGTCTGGATGGGCGCCACGGTGATGGAATCGCCGGTGTGGACCCCCATGGGATCGATATTCTCGATGGAACAGACCACCACGGCGTTATCGCCGGGATCCCGCATCACCTCCATCTCGAACTCTTTCCAGCCCAGGAGGCTTTCTTCAATCAGCGCCTCCCCCACGGGACTCTCTTCGAAGGCCCGGGGCACAAACTGCCGGAACTCCTCTTCGGTGGCGGCGATGCTGCCTCCCTTACCCCCCAGGGTGTAGGAGGGCCGGATGATCAAGGGCAAGCCTACCTGGGCCTTCAGGGCCTCCGCCTCCGCCATGGTCCGGGCCACGCAGGACCGGGGCACGTCGATCCCCGCCTTCTGGGCAATCTCCTTGAAGAGCCCCCGGTCCTCGGCGAGCTGGATCGACCTTATCCGGGCGCCGATCACCTCGACGCCGTGCTTTTCCAGCACCCCCGCCTCATGGAGCTCCAGGGCCAGGTTCAGGGCGGTCTGCCCCCCCATGGTGGCCAGGATGGTATCGGGCCTCTCCGCCTCCAGAATCTTCTCCAGATACGGCACCTCCAGGGGCTCGGTGTAGATGGCGTCCGCCAGACCCGGGGTGGTCATCACCGTGGCGGGGTTGGGATTCACCAGAATCACCCGGTAACCCTCCTCCTTCAAGGCCTTCACCGCCTGGACGCCGGAGTAGTCGAACTCACAGGCCTGACCGATGACGATGGGGCCGGAACCAATTATCAGAACCGAGTTAATATCTTTGCGGGCTGGCATCAGGCATTCTCCTTGGGGGCGTTGGTCTTCACCATGTCAAGAAACTCCCGGAAAATCCAGAAGGTATCCTCCGGGCCCGGGGCGGCTTCGGGGTGAAACTGAGCGGTCAGAAGCCGCCGGGCATCGGAACGGATCCCTTCGATGGTCAGGTCATTGGCGTTACGGAACCAGACCTCCACATCCCCGGGGAGGCTCTCTTCCAGAACCTCGAACCCGTGGTTCTGGCTGGTCACGTACACCTTGCCGGTCCTCTCGTCCCGGACGGGGTTGTTCACCCCGTGGTGGCCGAACTTCATCTTTCCCGTTTGCGCCCCCAGGGCCAGGGCCAGGAGCTGATGGCCCAGACAGATACCGTAAAGGGGCTTCTTTCCTATCATCAGTTTCAGGTTATCCACCAGATCCGTCAGCACCGCCGGGTCGCCGGGGCCGTTGGAAACGAGAATCCCCGCCGGGTCATCGCCGAGAACTGCGGCGGCGGGGGTATCCAGGGGGTAGACCTTGACCGAGCACCCCGCCTCCACCAGCAGCCGGCGGATGTGATCCTTGATACCGCAATCGATCAGGGCCACCAGGGGTTTTCCTTCATGGTTGTGCCGTTCCGCCTTCCCGGTGGACTGCTCCCGGGCAAGGTTGCGGCCGGTCATTTCGGGAAAGGCCTTGAGAAAGGCCACCCCGGCGGCCTTCTCTTCCTCCGTCAAGGTTTCTGCCTCCGCCGTTTTGCCCCTCAGGATAACCCCCCGGGGCATGCCGTTGTCTCTGATGCTGAGGGTCAAGGCCCGGGTATCCACCTCGGTGAGCCCCGGAGTATGATTCTGTTTGAGAACCTCATCCAGGGTCATCCGGCCCGCCGGAACCGGCCCGGTATAAAGGGAACGGATCACCAGACCCGCCGCCTTCACCCGGTACCCCTCCTGCCGGGACGATTCCAGGGTCTCGGACCACGCCTCGTCGCAGCCGTAGTTGCCCACCAGGGGGTAGGTCATGGTGACAATTTGTCCCGTATAGGACGGATCGGTGAGAATCTCGTGGTAACCGCACATGCCGGTGTTGAAGACCACCTCCCCCGCCGCCCGGTGATGGGAAAGAGCCTCCAGATCTCCCGCCGCCGGTGCGGGATGGCCGAACAATTT
>CAYYNJ010000142.1:0-7283 GCA_964472775.1 uncultured Spirochaetaceae bacterium | reverse complement strand
CAGCCAGCTTGACATTAACCCCATCGTCTTCGACGGCCGACGATGGGTGGCCCTGGATGCGGTTCTGGTGGTCCAGGGACCCTGAAGGCCCCTTCGCCGGCGGAGCCCCTGCCTGGCTGCCCTTTAGCCGATCCTGATTTCCGCCAGGCTGTTCTTCCCGTCGATCTTAACCGACAAGGGTTGCTCAAACCGCACCACCCGAAGGCACTCTTCTTCGTAGACCGCTTCTTGTTTATCCAGCTCTTCAGATTTAAAGATTCCGTCGCCGATATCCGGATTAATGGTGAGATACCCGCAGCCCAAAGAGGTGATGTTCTGGAAAAAATGAGTTCCCTGGCTCGGTTCCACCCGGAAATCCCGGGTCCCCGATTCCACAATGACCTTGGCGCAGGAAATGTCCCCCCAGGCCAAGGGAATACCCAGCCAGGGATCGGTTGAACCAAGACGGCCCGGCACAATAAGGATGTAATTGTGACCTTCCTCCTCGAACCGGGCGTTTATCTGCTGCAGAATCGTCCCCAGATGCTTCATCTTCGTCCGGTCAAACAACGACGGTTTGACGTAAACCACGTGATGAATATTCCGATACACCCCGTTTCCCAGGGCCTTATGGGCATAAAGCAAGGCGCCATCGGAGGGAGTCCCGTCCAGGTGGGTATCGCTCTGTTCGGTATTTTCCACAATAGGCCTAATCTGAAGGAAACTGAATTCCGCCTCTCCGGGCTTTCCCACCTCCCAGTTTACCGCGAATTCTATCTCGATGGGACAGTTCATCACCCGCTGTCCCAGGGACAGCAGGGTTTGGAGAATCTCCGGCAGAGGAATGGTTCCGTACTTCAACAGCCCCGCCATGGTAATAACCCGCTGCCCCGGCCGGTTTACCCCGTCCCGAATCCTCTCCTCGGCAAAATCGTAGGTGGAGGCCACCTGGTTGAGGGATCCGTTGCCGTCGGCCCGCTGGATATCCATATTCAGCATGATTCGGCATTTTTCCTGGACAATGCAGAAACTCTGGGCCTGCAGGTTCAAGGCGAAGAAGCTTTTCTGGGTTTCCGAAAGGGCGGTGCGGGGATCGGAAAGCTGCATCACCTTCCGGGGGTAGGCGGGAGAAAACCGCAGGGGCGTCCCGCCGTCCACCACGGTTTTCCCTAACCCAAAGGCCACCTCGGCAATGCCGTCTTCGGATTTTTCGGGGGGAATGGCATAGAAGTTTAAAGATCGGGCGATCCCGGATACCTGGGGATAAAACCAGTCGCCGTAGGTGCTGCCTGTGACCTCCTGGATGATCACCGCCATCTTTTCGTCTTCCACGATATTGTTGGTGGATTTCATGTAGCTCTTGCTATGGCTGTAGTAGGTGGAGGCATAAACCGCCTTGATGGCCTCGATGAGCTGTTCCGCCCGCACCTCGGAATCCCGGGAGGTGTTGGGAATCATGTAGGTGGCGTAGATGCCCGCAAAAGGCTGGTGGTGGCTGTCTTCCAGCAGGCTCGAAGACCGGACCGCCAAGGGGGTGGTGATTTCTTTCAAGATCGCTTCGATGTCGTTGTGATACTTCCGAGGCATCACCGCCCTGGTAAAAGCTTCGTTGATTTTCTGGTCGTCCATTTCCAACAACGCAATCTCATAGAGGTCATTCAAGGCCATAAATTCGTCGAACACCTGGGTGGTGAGAACGATGGTCCGGGGAATCGAGATGGTTACGCCGGGGAAACGGCGGGTGATCTGGTTTTTCTTCAGCTCCTGATCGATAAAAGCCAGCCCCCTGCCCTTGCCGCCCAAGGATCCCGTGCCGATGCGGCTGAAAAAAGTGAGTTCATCAAAACGGTTACGGTCGAATTCGGCGATGACCCCCCGGCCCCGGTGCATCCTAAAATCCTGGATGGACCGCAGAATGAACTCGCGCAGATCCTGGAGGGACTCAAAATCGTCCCGGGAAACCTGGCGTATCTTCTGGGCCAAACTGAAAAGAGCCCGGGCCCGGAGCCACCGGGAGAAATCTTTTCGCTTCACGTGGTAGGCGAAAATCTCTTCGCTGACCGTCGAGAGGGTCCGCTGAAGCGATTTAAGATCCCGGGCATACCCTATGGCTGTTTCGGTTACGGGATTTCGGAAGATAAAATCACCAAAGCCGTACTCGGAACGGATGTAGGTTTCCAGATCCTTTAATAATGTCCGGGACTGCTTATGGAGGAAATCCGCCCCCTTGGCGTGCACCTCCGACTGATGTTTAAGGTTAGAAGATTGGACAAGAATGGGAAGATCCTTATTCTCGGCCCTTATGTGGTCGCAGAGAAGAAGCCCCGCTCTTTCGTTGATCTCGCCGTCTTTCTTATAGGTCACATCGGTGATGACCCCTAAAACCTGATCCTTGAACTCCTCATAAAGCTCGATGGCTTCTTCGTAGGTTACCGCCAACATAATCTTGGGACGGCCCCGCATCCTTAAGGTCTGTTCCCACTCGTTGAGTCCTTCTTTCATGGCGTTCCGGGCCTGACGGATCAAGGTTTCGTAGATCATGGGAAGATAACTGGAATAGTAACGGACCGAATCTTCCACCAGGATGATACATTGGACTCCCAGCTCGTTTACATCCCGTTCCCGATTCATATGATCTTCCATGAGCTTGACCATGGCCAGCATCACGTTGGTGTTTCCCTGCCAGGAAAAAATCAGATCCAGCGGGTTGTCGTGATCCATCCGGAGGACCCTCATGGTCTCCTTGGTGGAAAGAGGGGTTAAGAGAACCACGGGTTTCTCAGGGTATTTCTTCTTAATATCTTCGGCCACTTCCAGGGCGGTAGCCTGCCCCACGCTGAGCATAACGATGACTAAATCGAAGTACTGCACTTTTAACTTCTGCATGGCGTCCTGGGCCGTGGAGGATTGAACAAAACGGGGAGGATACCGCAGACTGAGCGCCACATACTCCTGAAAAAGCTGCTCATCTATCCGGCCGTCTTCTTCAAGCATAAAGCGGTCGTAGTCGCTGCAGATCAGCAGAATCTCCCGGATCCGTTTAGACATCAGATCCTTGAAAGGGGAATCATTGGAGAGGGCGTAGGTCTGGGCAAGTTCCTCGATCATCTTCTTCATACCACCAGTATAGTAGACTTAAGACCGATTGAAGAGCCCCCCCGTCAAAAAATCCTGGAGGATCCTCCGGAGACACCGGTTGAAGAAAAAAAGATTACCATCCTTAAATTTGTTTATCGAATTAGTTATAAATCTATATGGGAAAAGCACTTGTTTCTATATATAGTATCTTTTAGGCCGTAAAATCTGTTTTTCCGATAACTCCCGTCTGATAAATCCTTGAATAAACAAAATCCCCGCGGAATGTATACAATTTTCCAAAATCTTCCCTTGACTGTTTAATTTAATAGGCCTAAGGTAAATTATATCTGTTCATATGAGGGTAAGTATGTACAATCGAGAAGCATTTATTGCCGAGCTTGAGCAAAGGAATCCTGGAGAACCTGAGTTCATTCAGGCGGTCAGCGAGGTGCTGGAATCCGTGATCGATGTGGTCAACAACGATCCGGAATATCTGGGCGCCCAGATCCTTGAGAGGATCACCGAACCTGACCGAGTGATCATTTTCAAAGTGGAATGGGAAGACGACCAGGGTAAAATTCCGGTTAACAAGGGCTACCGGGTGCAGTTTAACAACGCCATCGGTCCCTACAAGGGAGGCCTGCGGTTTCACCCCAGCGTGACCCTGGGAACCCTGAAATTCCTCGGTTTCGAGCAAATCTTTAAGAACAGCCTCACCACCTTGCCAATGGGTGGAGGAAAAGGCGGTTCTGATTTCAACGCCAAGGGAAAATCCGACGCTGAAATCCTGCGGTTCTGCCGCTCCTTTATGACGGAGCTTCAGAAATATATCGGTCCCGAGACCGACGTCCCCGCCGGTGATATCGGCGTAGGAGCCCGGGAAATCGGATTTCTCTACGGCCAGTATAAGCGGATCCGGGGCGAAAACACCGGTGTTCTCACCGGCAAAGGCCGCACCTGGGGAGGTTCTCTGGTTCGTCCCGAAGCCACCGGGTTCGGAGCCATCTACTTCGCCGACAGCATGGTGAAAGCCAAGGGCGACACCCTGCTCGGCAAAACCGTAGCGGTCTCCGGCTTCGGCAACGTCGCCTGGGGTGCCTGTATGAAAGCCACCGAGCTGGGTGCCAAGGTAGTGGCCATCTCCGGGCCCGACGGATATGTCTACGATGAAGCGGGCATATCCACCCCTGAAAAATGGGACTACATGCTGAAACTCCGCTCCTCCAACAACGACGTGGTGGCTCCCTATGCGGAAAAATTCGGCGCCAAGTTTTTCGCCGGAAAGAAACCCTGGGAACTCAAGGTGGACATCGCCGCCCCCTGCGCCTTTCAGAACGAGCTCAACGGCGCCGATGCGGACCAGCTCATCGCCAACGGCGTCAAGTACGTGGTGGAAGTATCCAACATGGGCTGCACCACCGATGCGGTGAACAAGTTTATCGCCAAGAAGGTTCCCTTTGGACCCGGCAAGGCGGTTAACGCCGGCGGAGTGGCTGTATCGGGCCTGGAAATGTCCCAGAACTCCCTGAAGTACTCCTGGGAAGCCGAAGAAGTGGACGCCAAGCTGAAACGGATCATGGGCGACATTCACGCCGCCTGTATCAAGGAAGGCACAGAAGCGGACGGATACGTCAACTACGTCAAGGGCGCCAATATCGCCGGTTTCAAGAAAGTGGCCGATGCCATGGTGGAACTGGGTTATTAAATCGTCTATCCGGCAGAAGACCCTTCAGGGGTCTCAGCCGGCTTGAAATTCTTGCCCCGGGTATTTCCCGGGGCTTTTTTGTCTCCGCCCACAGCGGCGGCGGCTTATAGGTAAAAGGGAGACAGGGCGCCGGATTACACCGCCGCCACGGTCCAAACGGCCAGGTAAAGTAAAACCGTGGCGGCTAAAATGAACACGTGGAAGATCTCGTGGAAACCGAAAAAACCGGGAACCGGGTTGGGCTTTTTCAGGGCGTAGATCACCGCCCCCACCGAGTAGGTCACTCCCCCCCCCAGCATATAAAGCAGCATGGTAAGGGAGCTCCGGTCGTAGAGGGGCTTCAGCGCCGCCAAGGCCACCCAGCCCATGGCCAGGTAGATTCCCGTGGTCAGCCACCGGGGAGACCTGAGCCAAAAAAGCTTCAGAATCAGTCCCAGAGCCACCAGGCCCCACTGTACCGACAGGATGACGATGCCCCAGGTTCCTTTGAGAACCAGCACACAGAAGGGGGTGTAGGTCCCTGCGATCATGAAGAAGATGGAAATATGATCCAGGGTACGCCAGATACTCTTCTCGTTCTCTTTCTTCTTGTTGTAATGATAGAGAGCGGAGGCGGAAAACAGCAGGGTAACGCTGAGACCGTAGACAATCAGCGAGACCACCTCGCCGGCGGTGCGGCCGCTGCGGAAAATCAACAGGGCGGCGGCAAAGGGAGCCACCACGGCCCCCCCCAAATGGGTCAGGGCGTTAACCGATTCTTCGCGTTTTAGTGGTTTCATGGGCTATATAATTCCCATCTCACGGCCCACCTTGACGAAGGCGGCCACCGCCTTTTCCAGGTCTTGCCGGGTGTGGGCGGCGGAGAGCTGGGTGCGGATCCGGGCCTGACCCTGGGGCACCACGGGATAGGCAAAACCGATGACGTAAACCCCTTCGGCCAGAAGACGGTCCGCCATCTCCAGGGCCAAGGGTTCTTTATAAAGCATCACCGGAACGATGGCCGTGTCTCCCGCCAGAACGGTAAACCCCGCATCGGTCATGGCTTTCCGGAACCAGGAAGCGTTCTCTTTGACCCGGCTTATCAGATCCGTTGAAGTGGAGATAAGATCCAAGACCTTCAAGGTGGCCCCCGCCACCGCCGGCGGGATGGTGTTGGAAAAGAGGTAAGGCCGGGAGCGCTGCCGCAGCAGCTCGATGATCTCTTTGCGGCCCGAGGTGCAGCCTCCGGAGGCCCCTCCCAGGGCCTTGCCGAAGGTGGTGGTGACGATATCAACCCGGTCCTGGACGCCCCAGTACTCCGGGGTCCCCCGGCCGGTGGGGCCGATGTAACCGGTGGCGTGGGAATCATCCACCATCACCAGGGCATCGTACTTCTCCGCCAGGTTGCAGATATCCTTAAGCTTGGCGATATCGCCGTCCATGCTGAACACCCCGTCGGTGGAGATCAGCCGGTACCGGCACGAAGCGGCCTCCTGGAGACACCTCTCTAAATCCGCCATGTCCGAGTGTTGGTATTTAAACCGGGAGGCCTTGCAGAGCCTGACCCCGTCGATGATGGAGGCGTGGTTCAGGGCATCGGAGATGATGGCGTCCTCGTCGTTCAGCAGGGGCTCGAAGAGACCGCCGTTGGCGTCGAAGCAGGCGGCGTAGAGGATGGTATCCTCGGTACCAAGAAATCGGGACACCGCCTCCTCCAGCTCCTTGTGGATCCCCTGGGTGCCGCAGATAAACCGCACCGACGACAATCCGTAGCCCCACCGGTCCATGGCCCCCTGGGCCGCCTCGATCACCTGAGGATGGCTGGCCAGGCCCAGGTAATTATTTGAACAAAAATTCAGCACCCCCTGGTGGGTGCGGGTATCGATACTTCCCCCCTGGGGGGTCGTTATGATTCTTTCGGTTTTGTAGAGTCCCTGTTCCCGGAGATCTTCAAAAAATCCCCGCAGGTCATTCTTCATGGATCCCAGCATGATGCGCCTCCTTATTTTC
Source organism: uncultured Spirochaetaceae bacterium (assembly GCA_964472775.1). GTDB lineage: Bacteria > Spirochaetota > Spirochaetia > UBA9216 > UBA9216 > CAYYNJ01. The sequence continues at coordinate 532 of CAYYNJ010000142.1, read as the reverse complement.
CGAACCGGGCGGTAAGAACCCGGAGCATGTCTTCGGTCATCCTGTTCAGATCATAGTCCGGTTTCCATCCCCATTCAACCCGGGCGGCATAGTCTTCCATACAGTTAGGCCAGGAATTGGCGATGGCCTGACGGACCGGGTCCACGTTGTAGGAGATTTCAAACTCGGGGATGTACTTACGGATATAGGCCGCCTGCTCTTCCGGAGAAAAGCTCATGGCGGTGACGTTGAAGGCGTTCCGGTGCCGGAGCTTTTCCGGATCCGCCGCCATGAGATCCACCGCCGCCTTGACCGCGTCGGGCATGTAGATCATGTCCAGGTAGGTGTCTCCGCTCAAGAAACAGCTGTACCTGCGGTGCTGCACCGCTTCGTAGTAGATCTCCACCGCATAGTCGGTGGTGCCCCCCCCGGGCATGGTGACGTTGGAAATAATACCTGGATAACGGACCCCCCGGGTATCCACCCCGTACTTGTGATTATAATAGTCGCAGAGCAGCTCTCCCGCAACCTTTGTGATACCGTACATGGTGGC
>CAYYNJ010000141.1:265-7302 GCA_964472775.1 uncultured Spirochaetaceae bacterium | reverse complement strand
AGGCGGGCGTCGAAGTTCATGAATTTGAGGGTAAGGAGATTTGCCTCAAGGGGGCGGGAGGACCAACCTGTCTGACGAGACCACTCCGGAGAGTATGACCTGAATCTTTCAGAATCCGAAGATGATGTCCCTGCTCAATAGAGATCGTTCCATCGGTTTGATGACCTTTCGAAGACTTCGCTGGCGAAAGTCCCTAAAATTCTGGAAACCGCGTTCCCGATTTCTGAAAAAATGCGTGCAATGTGATACACAAACTTATTGACATTGTTTAGTTATCTTTTGTAAAGTTCGGGAAATATTTGGCATGTTCAACTCAATTATTTGTTTATTTTATGAAAAAATAATAAAAAGTGATCAAGGCTGAGGGTTTTTTGTGTAAAAAGACATTCCCATGCTTTATATGACAAAACCGAAAGGAGGTGATAGGACACGCTCATCAAAGTGGGCCGAAATAAAGCCCGGATCATTAGATCAGCTGTCATTTTCGTCCATTATCACCAAGAGAGGAGCTTATAATGAAGAAGATACTGAGTGTATTTTTGATTTCAAGGTTTGTCGTGTTCTTCAGCCTGGGTTCTGCGATGGCTTTATCGACGGAAGATTTGGCTAAGGCATCCACCCTTGAGGAAATTCAAAAACGCGGACAGCTTTTAGTCGGGATGGAAGCCGGGTATCAGCCTTTTGAAATGCAGGATGAGAAGGGAATTATCGTCGGCTTTGACGTGGACATGGCCTACGAGATGGGTAAGGCCATTTTCGGTAAGGGTGGCGAAAAAAAGGTCAAACTAATCAACACGGCTTGGGAAGGCATCATTCCGGCCCTCATGACCCACAAATTCGACATCATCATGTCGGGCATGACCGCACTCCAGGAACGAAATCTCAAAGTCAATTTCTGCGATCCCTACTACTATATCGGCCAGTGCATGCTGATCAATAAAAAGAATGTCGATAAGTATAAGACTCCTGAATCATTGAATAAAAAAGGTGTCGTCGTGACCAGTAAACTCGGTGTTACCGGTGCCTTCACCGCTGAGAAATTGATGCCCAATGCTGAGCACCGATTCTTCAAAACAGAGGGGGAAGGGGCCCTTCAGGTTGCCAACGGCATCGCGGACGCCTTTGTTTATGATGAGCCTCAGGTTCGTGTTTTTGCAGCAAAATATAAAGAAAGTACCGTCGGTCTCTATACTCCCCTCACCTATGAACCCCTGGCTTGGGCCATTCGGAAGGGTGATCCGGATTTCCTCAATTTTTTGAACAATTTCCTGCGCCAGACCCGAGGCGACGGCCGGTGGGATCAGATTAAACAAAAATGGTTTGTTGATTACATTAATGAAATGGCCAAGAAACAGTAACGAAGAACATAAGGGGGGGCGCGGAAGCATCCCCCCTTTTTTAATTAGGAGAATAGGTTTGCGCTTCAGTATACGATCATTAATAACGCTGTGTGTGTTAGCTGTTATTGTCGGCGCTGTTTATTATTTCTTTATCAATAAAGGCATTACATATCCCTGGCATTGGGAGCGAATCCCGGAAATGCTTTTCTATTACGGAGCAAAGTCCGCGGAGGATCCTGTCCCCAGACTCAGAATGGGGGTGTTGGTGATCGGTTTTGTGCTGACGTTGAAGATCTCCTTTGTTGCTATTATTTTTGCGATTATTATCGGCACGATCGTCGGTATCGCCAGACTGTCTAAGGAGCCTGTAACGAAAGGCATCTCTCTTGCTTATGTAGAGCTTATCAGGAACACGCCTCTCCTTGTTCAGCTTTATATCATCTACTTTTTTGTGGGGTCAGTGCTTCGGCTGTCCGCCTTTGTGGCGGGAACGGCCGCTCTGGCGATCTTCGCGGGAGCCTATGTAGGGGAAATTGTGAGGGCCGGGATTCAGGCCATTCACAAAGGGCAAACGGAGGCGGCGAGATCCCTCGGCATGACCTATGGCGAGTGTATGCGACATATTATTCTGCCCCAGGCCTTCAAACAGATCATTCCTCCCCTGGCCGGCCAGTTCATATCTTTGATCAAGGACTCCTCACTTGTTTCCGTTATTGCCCTGGCAGACCTCATGTTTCAGGGGCAGCAGGCAGTAGCGCGTAGTTACGCAGCCTTTGAGATTTACTTTACCGTGGCCTTCCTGTATCTGGTCATGACCTTTACGTTCTCAATGGCTACCCAGTATATCGAAAGGAGGCTTGCCATCAGTGATTAAGGCCGAGCATGTTTATAAGACTTTTAAGACCCCTGACAGGAGGGAAGTGAAGGCCCTGGTTGATTTTGAGACCAACATCAAGAAGGGCGAAGTCGTTGTAATCATTGGTCCCAGTGGTTCAGGAAAAAGTACCTTTCTCAGGTGCCTGAACCGCCTCGAGGAGATAGACAGCGGCGAGATCATTGTCGACGGTGTCAATATCAACGACAAAATGGTCGATATCAACAAAGTCCGTGCTGAAATCGGTATGGTCTTTCAGCTGTTTAATCTCTTTCCGCACAAGACCGTCCTCGAGAATGTGACTTTGGCTCAAATGATTGTACGCAAGAGAAGTAAATCGGAGGCCATTGAAATTGCGAAAGAACTTCTTCACAAGGTTGGTATTTTAGAAAAGGAAGGCGTCTATCCTTCACAGCTGTCAGGCGGACAACAACAACGTGTGGCCATCGCAAGATGTCTTGCCATGCATCCCAAGATCATACTGTTTGACGAGGCGACCTCAGCCCTCGATCCGGAGATGATCGGAGAAGTCCTCGATGTCATGAAGAATCTGGCCAAGGAAGGTATGACCATGGCTGTCGTGACTCATGAAATGGGCTTTGCACGAGAAGTATCCGACCGGGTCATCTTCATGGACGGGGGGCAGATTGTAGAAGAAGGGACGGCGGAACATTTTTTCAAGAATCCTGAACACGAAAGAACCCAATTGTTTCTCAGCCAGATACTCTGATTTTTCTCCGTCTAAGATGTTGAGTGCCTGCCGGGAGACGACGGTGATTTCATTGGGCATGGGTTGAGTGGCAACCACACATCGTCAAGTCAACACATGGGATCGGGTTTCGTATGGCAGACCCGGTCTTTTTTTCGTCAAGGGGATTCCGATCATGGAAGAATGCGATCGGCCTTTGAACAGTCGGCTCCTGAACACGGGCATCGCACCATGAATTTCAGCCTCATCAAGGGAGGCGAGGTCGTTAATCAAGTCCCAGATTATGTGGAAGGAATTTTCGATATCCGCTTTCTGAAATGGAGTCGGGAAGTAAAACCCTGATATCATCCCGTTGAGCAAAACCCTTGCTGACGGAAGAAAGCCGCACGCCTTAAAACCATTAAACCCCAATGTCGCGACTTTGGGTTAAATCCTCCTTCTGGTAAGTACCTTTTATGACTTAATGATATGTCCTTGACAGACCCACCTCTTTAACCTATTCTTTTTTATTAAAACCGTTTCGCTTCTTGGAGCCGATCCGCATTGATCCCTGGAGGCAGATCGACTCAGTGATCCATGAAGGCACAATAAACGGGTTAGAATAACGGATTCTATGGACTTGTTGATCGCAAGCTATTTCCTGTTGCGCTGAGAAAAATTTTTTGTTTTGCGTTGAAATACTCTGAGGATAGTGCCATGAAAATCAAAGCGTTAATGATTCCCGACCCGATTTCCATCACGGAAAAGGCTTCAATTCAGGAGGCCATTGAGATCATGAAAGCAAATTCTATTCGGCACCTGCCCGTGGTTGGAAAGGGGAATATGCTGGAGGGATTTGTGACATTGGCGGACCTTAAAACCGGATTCATACCTTCCATGGTGGCTGATGTGTCATTAAAAGATCTCATGATTAAGGATCCTGTCACGGTGGGCCCGGATGATTACATTGAAATTGCGGCAAAGCTCATTTACAAGCACAAAATCGGTGGCATGCCCGTTGTAAAGGACGGCAAATTGGTCGGCGTGATTACGCAGACGGATATCCTGCGGGCCTTTATCGACATGATGGGCATCCTGACGGCCAGTTCTAGGATTGATGTCGTCATAGGCCGTGAGCCGGGCTCTTTCAAAAAGGCACTGCAAATCATTCACGATTCCGGCGGTGATATCGTCAATGTGGGTGTAAAACCCCAGATGGCAAGCGACAGGATTTACTACTTTCGCTTGACTCCCTGCAAGACGGAATCCATTAAAATAGCTCTCGAAGGAGAGGGCTATAAGGTGGTTGCTGCGATGGATTAGGCTAGGCTTAAAAACGAGGAAGAAAGCGATGAATGAATTTCTGGATATTGTCAAAGGAAGGCGGAGTATTCGCAAATACCAGGAAAAGGATATCCCGGAGCAGGTCCTTGAAGAAATTCTTGAATCCGTCCGGTGGTCCCCCTCCTGGGCAAATACCCAGTGTTGGGAAGTGATCGTGGTCAAAGACGCGGAGAAAAAAGGGGAACTTGCCGAAACTCTGGGAAGAACCAACCCCGCCCAAAGAGCTGTCATGCATGCCCCGGTGGTTTTGGCCCTTGCCGCCAGGCTGAAAAGTTCCGGGTATTACAAGGGGGAAGTGACCACCAAATTCGGAGACTGGTTTATGTTCGATATTGGCATCGCGACCCAATCCCTCTGCCTGGCCGCCCATAATCTTGGGCTGGGGACGGTCATCGCCGGGATGTTTGAACACGACAGAGCCAAGGGCGTCTTAGGGGTCGGGGAGGACTATGAAGTCGTCGTCCTCATTCCACTGGGCTACCCCAATCAAGAACCCCCGGCACCAAAAAGGCGTGAGCGGACCGAATTTACGCACTTCAACCAATTCTAAAGCTTCGGGTATATGAGACGTGATGAGGGGCATGGCAAGGCGGGGCATCCTTTTAATGCTTGATGCAGAATTCCCTTTTGATTTTTGAGAGTTGCCGTGCGTCCGGACCAAATGTCTTTTCAGTGAAAGTCACCCGATCCCATTTGTCAATGAGAAGAACGGTAGAGGCGCGGGTTCCATAGTTGGGGCTCATGATGAAAAGGGGGGCAAGCATTCTTTCCCATTCAATGCCGACCCCGGTATCCGGAAGCAGCTCGTCATCAGGGACTTCGCGGTCACTGAGAATCTCGAAAAAGGCCGGGGGCTCCGGAGCGCCACGTTCTGAAAGGACCCTTTCGATGGCCTTCTTGCCCCGAACCACTTTCGGCCATGGGGTGTCGAGGAGGCGATGGCTAAGTCCGTATAGGCCCTGTTTAAGCTCGCGAAAGCCGTTCCCCCGGTTGGAATACCAATAGAGCCGTTTTTTTTCACCGACAATGAGGTTGAAACCGTTGTAGGTTTCAGACTCGGGCATAAGTCCTTCAATGAACTCCAGCGGTTGCAAAGTGCCCCTGAGAAAGCGATCGACCAGATCACCCCGAGAGGTGGTGTCTTCCCGCATGGAGGATGGGTCCCGATAATTGGTCAAGGCGCCGAGACGGCCCGTACGAGTGATACCCAGCCATGTGCCACCGGCCTTCTGATCCCTACCTGCCAGGATGTCGGGGCGGTCTTCCCAGAATTCAGCGGTAGACGAGGGTCGCGAATAGTACTCGTCCCGGTTTGAAGCCAGGATGAGTTTGTATGTGGGATGAATCCCTATGGCCATTAAAAGAATGCACATGATTTTATGAACAGTGATAGAGCCGCATCCTCTGCGAATTTTCAACCCCTCAAAATCTCTCCGATCTTCATGGAAAGGTCTTTGATCCTATAGGGCTTTTGAAGGAAGCCGTTACATCCACGTCTGAGAATTTCCGATGCTTTCCCGCCCACGCTGTAACCGCTTGAAAGAAGCGCTTTGATATCCGGATTCAGGGCTTTCAATCTGTCATAGGTCTCGCCCCCGTCCATGCCCGGCATGACCAGATCCAGCAGGACCATGTCAATGCTGTCTCTATTGGCTTCGTATATTTCTATCGCCTCAAATCCGCTACGTGCCGTGATCACCTCATAACCTAATTTTTGAAGTAGCTTAACCCCGATATTCAGGATGATTTCCTCGTCATCAACGAAAAGGAGAGTGCCCTCGCCCCTGAGCAACGGCTCGGAAGGTGTTTCTTCGTATTCGATTTTTTTGTCGGTGGCCCGTAAATAAATGCTGAAAGTGCTCCCTTCTCCTTTTGAGCTGGAGACATTGATAAGACCGCCATGGTTGTTGATGGCACCGTACGCGGAGGTCAAACCAAGCCCCGTGCCCTTTCCTTTTTCCTTGGTTGTGAAGAAGGGCTCAAAGACTCTTTCCCGGGTCTCTTCATCCATCCCGATGCCGTCATCCGTTATCGTTATCTTCACGTATCTGCCGGGTAATAGATCCGAGAGCTCGTCGGAACCTCCTTCAAATTTTATGTTTTCCGTCACGAGCACCAGATCTCCTCCCCCGGGCATGGCCTGCCAAGCGTTCAAATAGATATTCATAAGGGCCTGTGTGATTTGCCCCTGATCTATTTCAGCGGGCCAAAGGTTGGGATTGAATTTGGTTTGGATATGAATTTCCTTTCTCGTATGACCGAACATATCCGAACTTTTTTGTATCAATTCATTCAAGTCTGTGGGTTTGAGTTCGTATCGGCTCCCCTTGGCAAACCCCAGGAGTTGTCTTGTGAGCTCCGAGCCGCTCTTGACGCACCCTTCAATGTTCTTAAGACTTTCGTACTGTGGGTCATTCCTCCCGATGTCAAGGGACATTAGAGAGGCATTTCCCTGGATAGCCATCAGAAGGTTGTTGAAATCGTGAGCAATCCCGCTCGCAATCGTCCCGAGAGACTCTAATTTTTGAGTGGTGAAGAGACGTGTTTCAAGATTTTTCTGGGCGGTAATGTCCCTCATGAAATTGAGGGTAGCCGGTTGCTCGCCCCAGGTGATCCGCACGGAATTCAAATCAACCCACATGATGTGGCCGTTGCTGTTTTTCAATCTAAAGGAATAATTCGCCGGCAGGCTTTCACCCTTTTGTCTTCGAAGGTGTCGATCGACAACCATCTCCCTGTCTTCGGGATGGATATAGTGCGTAAAGCAAGAAGTCGTCAGGTTTACCCCGAG
>CAYYNJ010000141.1:0-197 GCA_964472775.1 uncultured Spirochaetaceae bacterium | reverse complement strand
CATGACTTCGCCGTCTTGCATGACAAAAATGGCATCGTTGGCATTTTCCACAAGTAGGCGGTATTTTTTTTCCGATTCCCGTAACGCTTTTTCTGTATTTCTAAGGTCGTTGATCTTCCATTGGAGCGTTTCATTGGTTTTTTCGATGGCTTTGGTGCGGTCTTTGATCTGGTTCCCCAAATCATCACAGGCCATTT
>CAYYNJ010000140.1:0-7316 GCA_964472775.1 uncultured Spirochaetaceae bacterium | reverse complement strand
AACCTCCGCACCGAGGCCCGGGTCCACACCATCACCGCGGTGTTCCGGTCGCTCCAGTTGGTGATGCGGGTCAGCACCTCCGCCCCGATGACCAGGATGTGTTTGGCGCTGCCGGCGATGATCATGTCCCGGGCCACCGAAAGGGCGTAGATGAACCCGGTGCATCCCGCCAAAAGGTCGAAGGCGGCGGCGTTTTCCGCCCCCAGGGCGTGCTGGACAATACAGGCGGTGGAAGGAAAGCCGGGATAGTCTCCCGTGGCGGTGGCGGTGATGATGGTATCCAGTTCCATGGCATCCACCTGGGCTTTTTCCAAGGCAATCCTTGCCGCCTTGATGGCGAGATCCGAGGCTGCCTCTTCGGGAGCCGCAATATGGCGGTTGCCGATTCCCGTGTGGGAACGGATCCACTCATCGGACGTGTCGATGGTTTTCGAAAGTTCTTCATTGCTCACGGCCCGTTCGGGAACGTAGGTTCCGATGGCCCTTATTTCCGCAGTCGTCATGGTGCCTCCTTGCGGTATTGAGTTTACCGGTATAGTGAACACCTAGTTTTCAAGAAATGCAAGAGGTTTTGTCGGCCGATTGGCCGAATTTAACAGAAAAATACCCGGATTTCAAAACCCTGCCGGGAGGGGTTCCCGCCGGAACCGGTGTTTTTACGGTTCCGGGTAGGTTCCGGGGGCGGTGGAAGAGGCGGCGGTTTTTAAAGAATTTTTCAGGTAACGCTGGGCGTATCCGGTGATGGAGGCCACCTGCTCATCGGAAAGTTCCTTCACCGCCTTGGCGGGATTACCCATAATCAGGGATCGGGGGGGGAACTCCTTTCCCCCCGTCACCAGGGAGCCCGCCGCCACGATGCTGTCCCGGCGGATCACCGCCTTGTCCAGTATGATGGCCCCCATACCGATGAGGCAGTTGTCTCCGATGGTGCAGCTGTGGATGATGGCCCCGTGTCCCACGGTGACCCCGGCGCCTACGGTGAGGGGGACATCGGTGCTCACATGACAGACCGAATTATCCTGGATGTTGCTGTCCGCCCCGATGCGGATGGGGGCAATGTCGGCCCGCATGGAAACCCCGAACCAGACCGAGCTTCCTTCGCTTAAAACCACGTCTCCGCTGACCTGGGCGTTCCAGGCCACAAAATGGGCTCCCTCTACCACGGGATGTTTTCCTTCAAAAGACTCGATCATTTTATCCTCCTGTCAGCTAAAGTATATCTTTCCGGGGTTGGAAGGCCAAGGCCTAATGAGATATGATTACGGTTATGAACATTCAAAAACTGATTGCTGCTTTTCTGGGAGTCCTTCTCTTCTTCGGCACCGTCTTCCTCGCCAAGGTGGGCGCCCCCATCTTCATCCCTTTCATCTTCGCCCTGCTGCTCAGTTTTGTTTTCGGTCCCTTCCTGGCGCGCCTCAAGAAAATCAGGATACCCTACGGACTGGGAATCGTGATGGTTCTCATCGTTTTTTTCATCGGATGTTTTCTCTTGGGGTTTTTCCTCTACAGTAGCGTCAACGCCGTGGCCAGGGAGATTCCCAAGTATTTTGATAAAATGGAAGCCCTGACTTTTCAGCTTTTTGACTGGATCAACGGCCGTTTCAACATCGACTTGACCAGTCAAATGGCGGATATCAACTGGCTCAATACGGTCAGGCCGGTGCTGGTGGGATTTTCCGGCGGATTTATCGGTTTCCTCAAGAACCTGGGCATCGTCATTCTCTTTCTGGTGTTTCTGCTTATCGAGACTCCTTATTTTCAGAAAACCATCGAGAGGGCCTTCCCCCGGAAAACCAGTTTCCGGATCATAAGAGTTTTTAAGCACACCATCCGGCAGATCAGCCAGTACCTGGGGCTCAAGTTCCTGATCAGCGCCGCCACGGGAGTGTTTGTCTGGCTCATGCTGATGATCATCGGTCTGGATTTTGCCTCCCTTTGGGGGGTTTTAGCCTTTGTATTCAACTTCATCCCCAGCATCGGATCTTTCTTTATCATGGCCGGTACGATTCTCATGGGTTTTCTCCAGTTCTACCCCGATCCGGGAAAGATCGCCGCGGTGGCGGTTTCCATGGTGTTGATCCAGGTGATCCTGGGGAACTTTCTGGATCCGAAGCTTCAGGGGGAGCGGCTAAGGCTTAGTCCCCTGATCATCCTCTTCAGCCTTTTTATCTTCGGATATATCTGGGGGATCGCAGGGATGTTCCTGGCGGTTCCCATGCTTTCGGTGGTGAAAATCCTCTGTGAGAACATTCCCGGCCTGGAGCCCCTGGCGGTGGTTTTAGAGAACGGCCGGGGCCACGGCATGGGGAGTCAAAATCGAAAGCACCGGATTAAGAAAAAGGTGACCCTTCTTAAACCCCAGAACAGCTATGGGAATTCTGATTCCCCCGCAACCCCCTCCGTCGAGGCGGGGGAAGGGGCCCGCTCCGGATCTCCCGGTGATCCCGGTTCCTCAGGCCCTTCGGGGCAGGCCTGACCCTTCCTGCTAAGGATCAACAATAGATAAACCCGTCAAGGCTGGCCCTTTAATTCAATTTTGATGAAGGGCTTCAGTCTCTTCGTTATGCTTGGGCAATACCTTCATCAAATGAGGAATCTCCGGCTCTCTTGTCATTTTTCTGCCCTCCGGGGTATACTGATCCCGCCGTTCCGGGGTAGTGGATCCCTGGACGAACCGGGCCGCTGAGCCGAGCAAAGGGGAGTACAGCCATGGAGAAAAAAAGGATTCTAACCGGGGATAGACCCACGGGAAAACTGCATCTGGGACACTATGTGGGTTCCCTGGCCAACCGGGTGAAGCTGCAGGAACAGTACCAGTGTTTCTTCATCATCGCCGACCTTCATACCCTGACCACCAAACCCGATAAGGAGAGCATCGCCCAATTGGCCGAGAACGCCCGGGATATGGTGCTGGACTATCTGGCCTGCGGCATCGATCCTGCCAAGGCGGTGATCTATCTGCAGTCGGCGGTGCCGGAAATCTACGAAATGAACCTTATCTTTGAAAACATGGTGACCGTGCCCCGTCTTCAGAGGCTGCCTTCTTTAAAGGATATGGCCAAGGGGGCGAACCTGACGGAGATGCCCTTCGGACTTTTAGGGTATCCGGTCCTCCAGGCGGCGGATATCCTGATGCCCCGGGCCCACCTCGTGCCGGTGGGCAAGGATAACGAGGCCCATGTGGAACTGACCCGGGAAATCGCCCGGCGGTTCAACAACCTCTACGGCGATGTTTTTCCTTTGCCCGACGTGATGGTAGGGGATGTGCCCACCCTGGTGGGGACCGACGGAAACGCCAAGATGTCAAAATCTCTGGGTAACGCCATCCTTCTCTCCGACGACGCTTCCTCGGTGATTAAGCGGGTCAAGGGAATGTATACCGATCCCAATAGAATCCGGGCCGATATTCCCGGCAAGGTAGAGGGGAATCCTGTTTTCATCTACCACGATATCTTTAATGCCGATAAGGCGGAAGTGGAGGATCTGAAAAAACGATACTCCCAGGGACAGGTGGGGGATGTGGAGGTGAAGGATAAGCTCGCCGCCGCCATCAACGGTTTTCTTGACCCCATCAGGGAAAGGCGGGAGGGCTTCGCTTCCCAGAAAGGCCTGGTGGATGAGATTATCTACGAGGGAACCATGGAAATGCGCCAATAAGCCCGGGAAACCGTGCAGGCCATGAAGAAACCCATGGGGCTTTCGGGGGTCTGGAACAAGATCAGCCGCAAGGCCGAGGAGTCCCGGAAGAAGAGGGAGAAGGCGGGGGAATAGCCCTCCGCCCCCTTTTACATCAGCATTTTTCCACCATCTCCCGCAGCCATCCCAGAAGGTATTTTTCTCCCTCCGGGTCACGGCCCTCAATTTCCGCCGCCACCCGGAACACCGGTTCCGTACCGGAACCCCGCATCCAGAGGAATCCTTTTATCTCGCCAGCACCGTCGATGAGCTCAATTTTAAGCCCCCCCTTCTGGGCTCCCGTACGGTACTGCGGGCCCACCCCTTCCCTCAGAACCGTTCCTTCCGAGTTGATCTGCCTCCAGGAGACGATGCCCCAGCGCTGTTTGAGGTAATTCTTTTTTTCTGCCCAGGAGGCGGGAAAAAACGCTTCAAACGAAGCCTTCAAGGCTGCATGATCCAGAGTCTTTATGGGCATGACCGCCTCCGGTTCGTAGGCGCTGGTGGAGGTGTAGGACGGAAAGCCCGCCAATACATCCGCCAGGGTGAAATCTTCCCGGTACAGTTCCTTCCGGCCGGAAATCCCGCACCAGAGGTGGAAGAGTCCCTCCCCTTGGGTATCATCCCGCAGCAGCAAAAGCTTTGCCAGGGCGAAGAGGGTGTTCAGGGGATCTCTCACCGCGGCGGGGTGGGTGATGTTGCCGCCGTTGCTTCCCTCCCCGAGGATGGGCACCCGGTAGCCCTGGTCCCGGGCTTCCCTGGCCCGGTTTACCACGTTCGCCTCTCCCACCTCGGCCCGGAAGACGGCGGCGCCGAAGGGCCGGGCCGCCGCGTCAATTCTCAGAGAAGTGGGTCCGTTCACCGCCACCCCCAGGGGTTTTTCCGGTTCCTCGCTCCAGCCCCTCCGGTCCATCCAGCGGGTGAAGCTGAGTTCTCCCAGAACCGCCAAGGCGAAAACCTCCTGGGCCTGGAGAATCCGGGCAGACCCGGTCGCTTCGTCGAAATAGACCAGGTTGCCCCGGTCGCCGTCGTTGTCGGGCACGTATCCCAGGACGAAGGCCGGGTCCTCCCGGCGGGCCTTTTCCAGTTCTTCCCGGCAGAGATTCAAGGATTCTCCTTCAGGCACGATCCGGTGGGTGATCTGCCGGGGCTTCCCGTTGACCACCTTTATCCGGAACCCCAGGGAGGTGAGAAATTCCTGGTCAATCGATAAAGTCCGGGCGGATCCATTGAGTTCCGCCACGATTCCCACGGGATGGTCTTGTAATTTGTCCTTCAGCTTTTGAAAGAACCTCTCCCGTCCTTCCGGGCTTTCCTGCTGGGAGACCACCCGGCGGCAGAAATCGGCATAGCGCCGCCGGGCCTTCTCTTTTTCCGCACCGGCTTGCCGGAAAACCTGGGCCACCCCTTGGGCGGAACCTTCCCCGGGGTCGGATAAGGCGCGGTGAACCTCGCCGATGGCTTCGGAATCGGCGGCGGCCCGGCGGAACTCTTCAATGAGCCGTCCCGCCTGGCCCCCCTCCAGGACCCCTCCGTCTTGGAGGCCGAATTTGAAGCCGTTGTGGCCCAGGGGATTATGGCTGGCGGAGATATAGGCGAAGCCCTGGGCTTCCTCATCCAGACGGTTGGAGGCCATGAGCTCCGGGGCGGCGCTGATGAAGAGGTAGTTGACCCGGCAGCGGCGGTGGAGGAAAACCCTGATCATGGTTTCCGCCAAAACCGGTCCGGTGGGGCGGGAATCGCAGCCCAGGGTTATCACCGGTGACGTTTTACCCGATTCCCGCTTCAGGAAAGAGGCAAAGGTGAGGGCCGCCAGACCGGTGAGAACCAGATCCAGGGGATCAACCTCCTCAGAGTTGTCTTCCTCCTGCCCGGAAGAGGCAAACACCTTCCGCCATCCCGAGGCGGAAAGGATAAAACTTTCAAGACCTTTGGACACCTCCCGGGGGGAAGGGCAGGGAATCCCTTGAAGGGGCGGCCGGTCGGGGTCGCCCAGATTAAAACCGGTGCGGGGGCACTTCATCATCATGGGGCGGCTCCTCAGGCCAAGGCCTGCTTGATCCTTTCCATGGCTTGTTTCACCTTTTCCCGATGGTTGAAGGCGCTGATCCGGATGAAACCCTCTCCGCACTTGCCGAATCCGCTTCCCGGGGTGACCACCACGGCGGCACGGTTAAGCAGAAGATCAAAAAACTCCCAGGAATCCCTGTTACCCTTAATCCAGATGTAGGGCGAATTTTCTCCTCCCGTACAGGAATAACCCAGGGCCTCCATGCTCTCCCGGATGATCCGGGCATTCTGCATATAATAATCGATCAGGGTCTTCACCTGTTTTTTGCCTTCTTCGGAATACACCGCTTCGGCGGCCCGCTGTACCGGATAAGAAACCCCGTTGAATTTGGTGGTATGGCGCCGGTTCCAGAGGGGGTGGATCATCACCGGCTGACCCGATTCATCGAAGGCCCGGCATTCTTTTGGTACCGCCGTAAAGGCGCAGCGGGTACCGGTGAACCCGGCGGTTTTGGAAAAACTGCGGAATTCGATGGCCACCTCCCGGGCACCGGGAATTTCAAAAATAGACCGGGGCAACTTTTCATCCTGGATGAACGCCTCGTAGGCCGCATCAAAAAGAATCAGGGCATCGTTGGCCTTGGCGTATTCTACCCAGGCGGCGAGCTGTTCCCGGGTGGCGGTGGATCCGGTGGGATTGTTGGGAAAGCAAAGATAGATGAGATCCACCGGAACGGCGGGAGGGGCGGGAACAAACCCGTTTTCTTCGGTGGAATCCAGGTAGACCAGGCCTTGGTAGCGGCCATCCTTCCAGGGGCCGGTCCGGCCCGCCATGACGTTGGTATCCACGTAGACCGGGTAAACCGGGTCGGGCACCGCAATTACCACATCGTGGCCGAAGATTTCCTGGATGTTTCCGGTGTCGCATTTAGCCCCGTCACTGATAAAAATTTCATCCGCTTCAATCGCCGCCCCCCGGTCCTGGAAATCGTTCTTGGCGATGGCCTCTCTGAGGAAATCGTAGCCCTGTTCGGGGCCGTACCCACGGAAACCGTCCTCCCGGCTCATGTCGTCCACGCCTCGGTGGAAGGCGGCGGTACACGCTTCGGGAAGAGGAAAGGTCACATCCCCGATGCCGAGTTTTATGATGGCCTTATCGGGATGGGCTTCCTGAAAAGCGGCCACCCGCTTATTGATATCGCTGAAAAGATAGGACGCTTGAAGCTTCCCGTAATGGCTGTTTACTCTGATCATAACCTTCTCCTAGGCTCCCTTGAGGGGAGGGGATTTTGTCCGGCCAGTATAGAATAATGATTTACCTTCGACAATGGGCTTCTGGTGTAACCCCCGGCATGGTGGTATAATGGCCGAAACTTCCCACCCGGGAATTTGAGGAAGGTGTGGTATGGATCTTATCAAGCGGGAAAGAGAGAACTTGGAAGAACGGATGCGGGATCTGGAAGGAAGAAAGGAAGAGTTCTATCTTGGTTTGGGAGAGTATGCCGCTGCCCAGAAGCAGGGAGAGGATGAACCCCCCCGGGTGGTGGCCCTCCGAGAATCCCTGGAAAAGACCAACCGGGAAATCGAAGAGAACCGGACGGGGGCCGCGGAGACTACCGGGTTGGCGAAAG
>CAYYNJ010000139.1:353-7402 GCA_964472775.1 uncultured Spirochaetaceae bacterium | reverse complement strand
CGGTAAACCCGCCGCCTTGATATCCCGGACCAAACTGGCCCGTTTCATCGGGGCAGGATTTCTTTTTGCCGGAGCCTTGCTGCTGCCCCTGGCGGCACCGGTGACGCTGATCCTCTTTATTGCCTCCTACCTTCTCTCCGGAGGTGATGTAATCTTCCGGGCCGTCAAAAGCGTGGCCCGGGGCCGGTTCTTCGACGAAAACAGCCTGATGACCGTGGCCACCCTGGGGGCCTGGGGCATCGGTGAGACCCCGGAGGCGGTGGCGGTGATGCTTTTCTACCAATTAGGAGAGCTCTTCCAGGATGCCGCGGTCAACCGGTCCCGCCGGTCCATCTCATCCCTGATGGATTTAAAACCCGACCAAGCCCGGGTGAAGTCGGAAGACGGCAGCACCCGGCAAGTCACCCCGGAGGAGGTGAATCTAGGTCAGGTCATCCAAGTAAGGCCGGGAGAACGGGTTCCCCTGGACGGAAAAATCATCCGGGGAAGAGGGGTGGTGGACACCTCCGCATTAACCGGTGAATCCCTCCCCCGGGATTTTGCCGAGGGGGATGAAATTCTGAGCGGTGTGATCTGCCAGGACGGCCTCTTGGAAATAGAGGTAACCCGGCCCTACGGAGAGTCTACGGTAGCCCGGATCATGACCCTGGTGGAGGAAGCTTCGGACAGGAAGGCTCCGGTGGAAGGTTTTATCACCAAGTTTGCCAAAATATACACCCCCGCCGTTTTCGCCGGAGCGGCCCTGCTGTTTCTCATCCCCACCCTGCTCACGGGGAACGGAACCGTGTGGTTTTACCGGGCCCTGGTGTTCCTGGTTATCTCCTGTCCCTGTGCCCTGGTGGTGTCGATTCCCCTGGGTATCTTCGCCGGTCTGGGCGCGGCGGGGCGGCGGGGAATTCTCATCCAGGGAGGAAACTACCTGGATGCCCTGGCCCGAGTGGAGACGGTTGTTTTTGATAAGACCGGAACCCTCACGGAAGGGCGGTTTACCCTCAAGACGGTTAAGGCGGCTCCGGGGGAAGATACGGCCCAGGTCCTCTCATGGCTGGCCCGGGCGGAACACGGTTCCAACCACCCCCTGGCCCGGGCGGTGAAAGAAGCGGCCGCCCTGGGGGAAGAAGCGAACCCAGGATCCTTCCGGGAGCACCGGGGCCGGGGCATCGAAGCCGAACTTTCCGAGGGAACCGCCCTGGCAGGATCCCTGCCGTTTCTACGGGAGCAGAATATTCCGGACCTGCCGGAAGAAACCTCCCGGACCACCGCCATCTACCTGGCCCTGGACGGGAAATACCGGGGGATGGTGGAAATGGAAGACCGGCTGAAGGAAGATGCCCCACGGGCCGTGGCAGACCTGCGGGCGGCCGGGGTCTCCCGGATTGTCCTGCTTACCGGAGATACTCCCGCGGCGGCGGCGCCGGTGGCGGAATCCCTGGATATCGGCGAGGTGAGGGCCTCCCTGCTCCCTGAAGACAAGGTTCAGGCCCTGGAAGAGTTGGAAAATGAACCGGGCCGCCGGGGACTCCTGCTCTTCTGCGGTGACGGTATCAACGATGCTCCCGTGCTGGCCCGGGCCGACGTGGGCGCCGCCATGGGTGCCCTAGGCTCCGATGCGGCCATCGAAGCCGCCGATGTGGTGCTCATGAACGACAAACCCTCAAGGATCGCCGAAGGCATCGCCCTGGCACGCCGGACCCGCCGGATCGTCACCCAGAACATTGTCCTGGCCCTGACCATAAAGTCATTGGTTCTGCTGTTAGGGGCCCTGGGGATGGCTTCACTCTGGGCGGCGGTGTTTGCCGATGTGGGAACCGCCCTGCTGGCGGTGATGAACTCTCTGAGGATTATCTTCACCGGCCCCGGGTCTAAAAGCCGTTAATCTCACAAGCCCCTTTTAAAAATAACCAAATTTTAAAAGGGGCTTTAATTTATGAATATTTTCTCCTCATCCCCTTGTCATTATTCTATATTTATGCAATTTTACCTGTATTAAAGTATAAATATACGATACAAGGGGATGGGAAAACATGAAAGAGCGGACCACCAGGCTCAACTGTATCCAGGAATGTATCCGGGACAACCGGGTTACCAGTCAGGAAATGCTCCTGGACCTGATCCTGGCCCGGGGCTATTCGGTAACCCAGGCCACCCTGAGCCGGGACCTCAAATACCTGAAGGTAGGCAAGGTGTCGGACGGAAAAAACGGATACTACTACACCCTATCCAAGGACGGAGAATACGCCATCTCGGAGCACGATTATCTCCAGGATGTTCAGAGGGGGTTTATCTCCTACGACTTTTCCGGATCCATCTGCGTGGTAAACACCCTCCCCGGCCATGCCAACAGCGTGGCCTTGGCCATCGACAAGATCAACCTCCCGGAGATTCTGGGAACCATCGCCGGTGACGATACCATCTTTCTCGTCCTCAAGGAAGAGGCCCGGAGGGAGAACCTTCACCGGTTCTTCCAGGGCAAGATCCACCGGTCCAAGGAAGAATGAGAAAATACTTCCGTGTTTTTATAGGAGTAATACATGAAAGCAGCGATACTGGGCGCCACCGGCTATACCGGTATGGTCTTAATGCGCCTTCTGATGAACCACCCCGATATCTCTTCCCTCCTGCCGGTCTCATCCTCCCGTCCCGGCACCCCGGTGGCCGATTTCGATCCCGGTCTGGGAAACCGGCCCGGGGACAAGAATCCCTCGGGGAACTATTTCAGCCTGGAAGAGGCGGCGGCGGCCCGGCCGGAGGTGGTTTTTGCCGCCCTGCCCCACCTGAAATCGGCGGAAGTGTGTGAACCCTTCTTCGGCAAGGCCGTGGTGATCGATCTGTCGGCGGATTTCAGGATCAAGGATCCGGAGATTTTTAAGGCCGCCTACGGCATGGCTCCCCCCCGGCCGGATCTGCTGGACCGGGCGGTTTTCGGACTGGCCGAGCTCTATCGGGATCGGGTGAAGACGGCGGATCTCATCGCCAACCCCGGATGCTACCCCACCGCCACCCTTCTGCCTTTGCTGCCCATGGTCAAGCGGTTCGGGGCCCGGGGGAAGATAATCGTCAACGCCCTGTCGGGAATTTCCGGGGCGGGAAGGAAGGCGAGCCTTAACTTGATTTTCACCGAACGGAGCGAGAACTGCGGCGCCTATAACCCGGGGCGGCAGCACCGCCACACCCAGGAAATTGAGAAGGAGGTGAAGCTCATCGACCCTGCGGGAGAGATCCTTTTTACCCCCCACTTGGTGCCCCTGAAAAGGGGAATGGCGGTAACCACCGTGGTCAACCTGCCTCAAAAAATCAGCGCCGCCGAGGTGGAGGAGTGCTTTCAGGAGGCCTACGGTTCCTCTCCCTTCGTACAGCTCTGCGGAGAGCGCATCCCCGAAACGGCCCACGTCAGGGGATCAAACCGGTGCGATATCGGCTGGCACCTGGAAGGAAACAGCCTGATGCTGTTTTCCGCCATCGACAACCTGGTCAAAGGCGCTTCGGGGCAGGCGGTACAGAACATGAACATCCGGTTCGGTTTCGATGAAACCGCAGGCCTGTCCCTCTTTGGGCAGGTCTAGGAGGCCCTGGGTGAATAAGGATAATCAGATACCCCTGGCGGTGGTCAAGGTGGGCGGCCGGGCGGCGGAACCGGCGGCCCTGAAAAGCCTGGGAAAAGAAATGGCGGAACTGCAGGACCGGTTCCGGTTCCTCCTGGTCCATGGGGGAGGTGCCGAAGTCTCCCGAATTTCCGAAATCTTCGGCCTGACTCCCCGGTTTGTCCAAGGGGTACGGCTCACCAGTTTTGAAGAGATGGAGGTGGTGGACATGGTCCTGGCGGGAAAGATGAACAAGGACATCACCCGGCTGCTTCGGACCACGGGACTGAACGCCCTGGGCCTTTCGGGCAGCGACGGCGGCCTCTTCACCGGCCGGGCCCTAGGGCCCGACAGCTACACCGGCGAGGTTACCGGAGTGAATCGAGCGACCCTGGAGGCCTTGTTGGAAGGCGGTTTTATTCCCGTGGTTTCCTCCACGTCCATGGAGGAAGGGGGCAAACCGCTGAACATCAACGCCGATCAGGCCGCCCTGGCCCTGGCCTCAGCCCACCCCGCCCGGGTGCTCCTCTTCCTGTCGGACACCCCCGGGGTCCTTACCGGCGCCGCCCTGGACAGGGTGATACCCCGGCTTGACGGGCCGGCGGTCCGGGAAGCCATCGATGGGGGAACCATATCCGGGGGGATGATCCCCAAGGTTAACTCCGCCCTGGAGGCCCTGACCCGAGGGGTCGGGGCGGTGGTTATCGGACAGTACAGCAATTCCGGCGATCTTTTTGCCCTCCTCAAGGGGGCAAAGGGTACCCGGATAGAAGAATAAGGAAGTAGAAGTATGATTGATATCGTAAAAGCCCATGCCGGCGACCTGCCGTTCCCCCGGAACTACGCCTCGAAACTGTTGGTCCTCGACCGGGGAGAGGGGGTATACCTCTTCGATGTGGACGGAAAGAAGTACCTTGATTTCGGTTCCGGCATCGCCGTCAACGCCCTGGGTCACGGCCGTGAGAAGGTGGCGGAGATCGTGGCGGCGCAGATGAAAAAGCTGATCCATGTTTCCAACCTCTACACCACCGAACCGGCCCTGGAGCTGGGAAACAAGCTCATCGGTACCGGAAATTTTGCGGCGGTCCATCTGGGCAATTCAGGAAGCGAGGCCAACGAAGCGGCCTTAAAGTATGCCCGGCTCTACGCCCGCCGGACCAAGGGAGAGGGGCACCACAAGATTCTCAGTTTTCAGAACGGTTTTCACGGCAGAACCATGGGATCCCTGTCGGTGACACCCACGGAAAAATACCGGGAACCCTTCGGCCCCCTCCTTTCAGACTGCACAGTCCTGCCCTTCAACGATGAAGCATCCCTGGCAAAGACCCTGGATGAAACCTATGCGGCGGTGATGGTCGAACCGGTGCAGGGCGAAGGGGGGCTTTCGGTGATGACCCCCGAATTCGCCGCCGCCCTGAACCGGCTCTGCGCCGAAAAGGATGTCATTCTCATCGCCGACGAGGTGCAGACCGGCTTGGGCCGGACCGGGGAGTTCTACGGATCCGCCGTGGTGGGGCTCAACCCCGACATCATCACCCTGGCAAAGCCGTTAGCGGCGGGCCTGCCCCTTTCGGCTACCCTGATTCCGGAGAAGATCAACAAACTCCTGCATCCCGGGGACCACGGCACCACCTTCGGCGGCGGCCCCGCCACCTGCGCGGCGGCCAACTACGTGGTGGACATGATCTTTCACCCCCGGTTTCTCCAGGCGGTTCAGCTGCGGAGCCGGACCATGACGTCGGAGCTCACCGCCCTGGCCACCCGTTTTTCCTGCCTGGGCGAGGTGAAGGGTCTGGGGCTGATGCAGGGCATCGAGGTGATCGAACCGGAAGATCAAAAGGGAACCTTGACGGCGAAAATTCTGGCCGCCGCCCAGGAGGAGGGCCTCCTTCTTCTAAGGACCGGCGCTTCCACCCTGCGGATCCTCCCCCCCCTGGTGATCACCGACCATGAAATCCGGGAAGGGGTGGCGATTCTGGAAAAAACCTTCAAAAAATTGGGTCTATAAAGACGGGACATATACCGCCTGGGCAGCCTGAGTAACAGGTTCACTGCCCAGGGAAAGGTGAATCTGAAGCTGATTATTAAGGAGACGAAGATGGAAAAAGAAAAACTGGATAAGATAGTACTGGCCTATTCGGGCGGCCTGGACACCACGGTGATCATTCCCTGGCTGAAAGAAAATTACGGTGACTCGGAGATTATCGGGGTCTGTACCAACGTGGGACAGGATGAGGACTGGGAAAACATGGAAGCCAAGGCGCTTAAATCGGGGGCTTCCAAACTCTATATCAAGGATATCCGGGAGGAATTCGCCAAAGAATACCTGGGTGCCATGATCCGGGGCGGGGCGGTCTACGAAGGGAAATACCTTCTGGGGACCTCCATCGCCCGGCCCCTGCAGGCCAAGCACATCGCCGAAATAGCCCTCCTCGAAGGAGCCGATGCCATCGCCCACGGCTGTACCGGCAAGGGCAACGACCAGGTCCGGTTTGAACTCACCTTCAAAGCCCTGGCGCCCCACCTGAAGGTCATCGCCCCCTGGCGGATCTGGAATATCTCGGGCCGGGAAGAAGCCATCGAATACGCCGAAGCCCGTAATATCGACCTGGGGACCATCTCCCGGAAGAACATCTACTCCCGGGACTGGAACATCTGGCACATGAGCCACGAAGGCGGCGATTTGGAGAATCCCTGGGACAGACCCAACGAGGACATGTTCCTCCTCTCCAAGTCCCCCAAGGATGCCCCGGATAAGGAAACCGAAATTACCATCGACTTCGAAAAAGGCATGCCCGTGGGTCTTAACGGAAAGAAGCTTCCCGCCACGGAGATTCTCAACACCCTGAACAAGCTAGGGGGAGAAAACGGCATAGGCCGGGAAGACATCATGGAAACCCGGGTGGTGGGCATGAAGGTACGGGGAGTCTATGAAACTCCCGGCGGCACCATCCTGATGAAGGCAGCCAAAGAGCTGGAGATGCTTACCCTGGACGGGGACACCAGTTCCCTGAAGGCCCAGCTGGCCATTAAATACGCCGAACTGATCTATGCCGGAAAATGGTTTACCCCGGTCCGGGAAGCGGTGGACGCCTTCATGGAAAAGGCCATGGAATACACCACCGGCTCGGTCCGGGTGGTCCTCTACAAGGGAAACATCATCATCGCCGGCCGGAAGAGTCCTTACTCCCTCTACCTGGAGGACCTGGCCTCCTTCGGACCCAGTTCCTACGACCATAAGTCCGCCACGGGCTTTATCAACCTTTACGGACTCTCCACGGGGGTTACCGCCATGGTGAGAAAGAAAATCGCCCCCGAGGAAGGGCAGGCCCCGGCCATGCTGGGAACCGCCGCCACCTACAAAGAGAAGTAAGGGCGGAACGGGAGTGGCAAACCGTTGCCATATTGATTCCATATCGGGGTTTTCCAACACAATCAACACGATTTTCCTTACGATTGTATGGTTCC
>CAYYNJ010000139.1:0-343 GCA_964472775.1 uncultured Spirochaetaceae bacterium | reverse complement strand
GGGAACCGCCGCCACCTACAAAGAGAAGTAAGGTGGAGTACACCATCAGCAGGGCCACCGCCGCCGATGTGGAGGGGATCTTCCGGCTCACCTCCACCATGGCGGCGGACCAGCTCATGCTGGCCCGGAGCAAGTATAAAATCGCCACCATGCTTCCCTCATTTTTCGTGGCCAGGACCGCCGACGGGGCGGTTCTGGCCTGCGGTTCCTGCTCGGTCCTCTGGACCGACCTGGCGGAGATCTGCGCCCTGGCGGTGGTGAAAAAGTACCAGGGCCGGGGCATAGGCGCCTCCCTGGTGAGGGCCCTGGTCGATGAAGCCCGGCGCCTGGAAATTCCCAAACT
>CAYYNJ010000138.1:0-7440 GCA_964472775.1 uncultured Spirochaetaceae bacterium | reverse complement strand
GGGGAGGTACATGACGATTTCGTTCAGGAGGTCCGAAACGATGGGCAACCCTAAAGCATCCAGTGAGGCGATGATAACGATGATCATCAGGAACCAATAGACTCATCCACATTCCGGTTATTGACAACGATGTTTCCGTTTCCGCTGCGCAGGTAGACCCGGGCAACAGAGGTCTTTCGACGTCCAGTTCCTAATGCAAGGTTCTTTTTATCCACAATCTACTCCTGACTTAATCAATGGCTTCGGGCTGCTGGGCCCCATGGGGATGGGTGGGTCCCGCATATACTTTGCAGTTGCGGAACAGCTGTCGTCCGAGGGGTCCTTTGGGGAGCATCCCTTTCACCGCCGCTTCCATGGGGAAGGTGGGTTTTCTCTTGATCATGTCCAAGAAATTTTCCGCCGTGAGCCCGCCGGGGTATCCGGAGTGCCTGTAGTAGATCTTCTGCTGACTCTTGTTGCCGCTGAGTTCGATCTTGTCAGCGTTCACAATGATAACGTAATCACCAATTTCCTGGTGGGGAGTGTAGAAGGGTTTGTGTTTACCGCGAAGCAGTTTTACCGCTTTCACAGCCACATGACCCAGACGCTTCCCTTCGGCGTCGATCACGTACCACTTTCGGGGGGCCTCATGGGGCTTTACAAAAATAGTTTCCATAGTACTTGCCTTTCTCTATGTATTCCGAATGGTTTCGTTGCTATATATCAAATCACCCCTGAGGTAACGGACTCAATTGGGGTGTGGCGAATCTTCCCATATTTCGAAGGTTGTGTCAAGGGACCTTAGTTCATGCGGTTGCGCCGGATCATCACCAGGAAGGCGGCCAGGTAAAAAACCAGAGGGAGGTTGACCAGGACCGTGTCCACCGAAAGGATCCCCGGAACAACCATGACCCCCGTGGGAACCAGGCCGAAGATGCCGAAGGTGGAGTAGATAATCTCGCCGTATTTCAGAATGGTTCCCATGATGATGAGCATCCAGGCGGTGTCCCTGGTCATGGACCAGAGGATGATCGATAAAAAGGTGGCCACCGCTCCCAAAGACAGCCGGGTGGCGGCCATGACAATCTCTTCAGTTCCCATAATGCTCCATCAGCCGCAGCAGCGGCGCCATTTCCCCTTCGGTGTAGGTCGGGGGTAGAATCGAAGGGCCCTCCGGGCCGGGATGCAGAACCACCCCCGCTTCCAGGGCGGCACGGAAAAAGGCCGGAAAGGCCTGCGGGTCACCCCGGTACGCCAGGTAGGGTCCGGTACGGTGCCAAAGGCCCGGTGAGGCGCGGTCAAAGGCTTCCCAGCCCTCCCGGTTTTGATTATCGGCTATTTGGGGCAGAACCGTGACCGCCTTAACCAGGGCGGCCAGCATCAGGGAAGAACAGCCCAGTTCCCAGCCCAGCCGCTCTTCTTCCGCCGGCAGGGGCTCCCCCGGGGCCAGACAAACCGCCCGGGGGGCAAATCCTCCGGGAAAGGGAAGCACCGGCATGAGGGCCGGGGCGTTTCGGTATTCCCCAGGGCAGAGGGGCCGCCAGAGGGCAGGGTTTCCCGGCTCGAGGTCTTCCAGGGCAGGGTCTCTGACCAGCCGGTCCGTCCTACCTTTTCCGCCGTATCGAGAACGCAGAAACCGCTCCGCCTCGCCGGCGGAAGGGAAGAGCAGGATGTCAGGATGGTCCGGAAAAAGAGGGTGAAGCAGCGCCTTGAGCTGTCTGGCATAGGGTCCGGGCCATTCTCCCCAGATTCCCCGGGAGAGATGGTTCTTGAAGCCGTGGCTCAGTCCCTCGGGCCGGTGTCCCCCCAGGGCGCGCCCCTCCAACTGGTACATGTCTAAAAAACGTCGGCCCTTGCCGTCGTAGAGCCGGTAATCCCGGCAGCGCCGGATCTCCGGAACCAGGGCAAGCAGGTTGGGGTCAATCATAGGCGACTTTCTCCAGGGGGGTATATTTGGGAATAAACTGGGCGGTCTTGCCCGATTCAAACCGGACCAACACGAGAAGCTCCGAGCCGTTGTACCACTGCTTCACCACCACGCCGCTGCCGTAGTCATCATGAAACACCCCGGTTCCCGGTTTATAACCGCCGTCGCGGCTTCCCGCGGGCAGGGCGGGTCCGCTGAATCCGGGAGGGATCCGCCCCTTGATCTCCACCACGTCCCGGGGAATCTCGGAGAGGAAGAGGGACGGCTCCAGGGTCTGCCACCGCCCGTAGAGTTGGCGGCGCCGGCAGGAGGTAAGATATAACTCCCGCCGGGCCCGGGTGAGGCTGACGTAGAAGATCCGGCGCTCTTCCTCCAGCTCCTCTTCCGACTCGCTCCGGGCGCTGGGGAAAAGCCCTTCTTCCAGACCGGTGATGATCACCCGGTCGAACTCCAGCCCCTTGGTGTTGTGCATGGTAATCAGGGTCACCCCGTGATCATCCTGCCCCTCTCCTTCGGTGAGGGAGCGGTCCAGTTCCAGATCTTCCAAAAACTGGGTGAGCCCCTCGGGGCCGGGGGCATAGTTTCCCGCCGCGTGGACCAGCTCTTCCAGGTTTGAAACCTTGCTCGAAGAGGAGACTTCATCCTTTTCGGTATAGTACTCCAACAGGCCCGATCCTCGAATCACCGTCTCCATAAACTTTGATAAGGGCTGCGGAGCTTGTCCCGATCCGGCCCCCTCCCCCATGGCGGCTTCCATCAATTTTTTTAGTCCAAAAAAAGCCTCCGCCCCGGTGGCGGCCTTCTTGGACAGGCCCGAAGAGGCGGCCTCCGCCGCGGCCCAGAGATCGGGAGCTTCCGCATCCAGGGCGGAAAGGATCTTCTCCACCGCCGTGGCGCCCAACCCCCTCTTGGGCTTGTTGATGATGCGTTTAAAGGCCACCTCGTCCAAGGGGTTGTTGTACAGGGCCAGGTAGGCCAGGATATCCTTGATTTCCTCCCGTTCGTAGAACCGGTAGGAACCCACAATCCGGTACGGTATGTTCCGGCGGGCGAAGCATGTTTCGAAGGCTAAAGACTGGGCGTTGGTCCTGTAGAGGATGGCCGTATCCTCCAGGCTGCCCCGGGAGAGAAGTTCGGCGCAGTACTCCGCCTCTTCTTCATGGCTGGCGAGAAAAGCCACCACCGGGGTGGGACCGCCGCTTCTCTCGGTCCAGAGGGTTTTTCCCAGCCGTTCCTGGTTGAAGGCCACCACCCGGGAGGCCACCTTGAGAATTTTTTCGGTGGAGCGGTAGTTCTGCTCCAGCTTGATCACCTGGGTACCGGGAAAAATCTCGGGAAAAGAGAGGATATTTCTCACCTCCGCCCCCCGGAATTTGTAGATCGACTGATCATCATCTCCCACCACACAGAGGCAGGTATCGGGACCGGTGAGCTGTTTTAAAAGCTCGTACTGGGCCACGTTGCTGTCCTGGTACTCATCCACCAGAACCACCCGGAACCGCTGATGCATCCGCTGCCGCACCTCGGGATTATCCCTCAGCAGTTCCAGGGAGCGGAGAATCAGATCCCCGAAATCTACGTTGCCCATGGCCCGCAGTTTCTCTTCGTATTTACCGTAGATCTCGGCAAAATCGGGGTCGGCGGTGATGATGTCCAGGTTGTCCCTGGGAGAGAGGGCGTAATCCTTGGCCCGGCTGATCCAGCGGGCATAGAACCCCGTTTCCCGGCGGTTAAGGCCTTCGGTGATGGCGGCCACCAGAGATTGGGCATCGTCGTCATCGTAGATGGAAAAACGGCTGTTCAGGCCTAGGAGGTGACTGTTCCGCCGCAGGAGCCAGGCGCCGAAGGAGTGAAAGGTCTTCACCATGGCCTCTTCCGCCCCGGGAACCAGCTGACTGACCCGGGACCGCATCTCCGCCGCCGCCTTGTTGGTAAAAGTCACCGCCAGGATCGACCAGGGGGGAACCCCCAACCGATCCACCAAATAGGCGATCTTGGTGGTAATCACCCGGGTCTTACCCGATCCCGCCCCCGCCAGTATCAGCAGGGGCGAACCGGAATGGAGGACCGCTTCTTTTTGGGCGGCGTTCAAGGTTTCCAGGTAGGACGGTTCAGACATGGCCACAGGATACCAAGGATCGGATGTTTTTAAAAGACTTAAATCAGCCCTTCTTCTCTTCCTTCGCCCAACTGTCTTTCAAGGTCACCGTGAGGTTGAAAACCGGACGGCCCGGCAGGG
The DNA here is from genome assembly GCA_964472775.1 of uncultured Spirochaetaceae bacterium. Taxonomy (GTDB): domain Bacteria; phylum Spirochaetota; class Spirochaetia; order UBA9216; family UBA9216; genus CAYYNJ01. Next base: position 3,295 of record CAYYNJ010000138.1, on the reverse strand, counting down.
AATCCTTATCGGCACAGAAATACCCCTGCCGGAGGAACTGAAAGCGGCTTCCAGGCACCGTTTCGGCCAGGAAGGGCTCGGCCTTACAGCCGTTTTTCACCACCAGGGACTGGGGATTTAAATCTTCCAGAAAATCGCCCTTGGCCCCGGGGTTCTCGGAGGAGAAGAGCCGGTCGTAGAGCCTCACCTCCGCTTCCACGGCGTGGGCGGCGGAAACCCAGTGACTGGTTCCCCTTACCTTTCGGCCGTCTTCGGTCCAGCCGCCCCGGGAATCGGGATCGTAGGTACAGAACACTTCGGTGATTTCACCGGTGTCGGGATCTTTGGTATAATCCTGACAGGTAACGTAGTAGGCGTGTTTCAGACGGATTTCCCGGCCCGGAGCCAGACGGAAGTACTTTTTATTCGGTGCCTCTTCACGAAAGTCGTCCCTCTCGATGTAGGGGGTTTTGGTAAAGGGCATCTTCCGGGTTCCCGCCGCTTCGTCCTCGGGGTTGTTTTCCGCATCAAACCATTCTTCCTGGTTATCCGGATAGTTGGTGATGGTCACCTTCAGGGGATCTAAGACCACCATGACCCTCTGGGAATACCGGTTCAGATCCTCTCGAAGACAATGCTCCAGCAGGGCATAGTCCACCGTAGAGTTTACCTTGGCCACCCCGATGCGGTCGCAGAAGGTTCTTATCGACCCGGGGGTAAATCCCCGCCTCCGGAGGCCGCTGATGGTGGGCATCCGCGGGTCGTCCCATCCGGAAACGTGATGTTCTTTCACCAGCTGCAGAAGTTTCCGCTTGCTCATAACCGTATAATTCAGGTTTAACCGGGCAAACTCGATCTGCTGGGGATGATGAAGCTCAGAAAACTGATTCAGGAACCAGTCGTACAGGGGCCGGTGGTCTTCAAATTCCAGGGTGCAGATGGAATGGGTCACCCCCTCGAAAGAATCTTCCAGCCCGTGGGCCCAGTCGTACATGGGGTAAATGCACCACTGCTCCCCCTGGCGGGGATGGGAAGCCCGGACGATCCGGTACATCACAGGGTCCCTCATATTGAGGTTCCCCGAGGTCATATCAATCTTAGCCCGCAGGGTCTTGCTGCCGTCTTCAAATTCGCCCGCCCGCATCCGGCGGAAAAGCTCCAGGTTCTCTTCCACCGACCGGTCCCGATAGGGGCTGGGACGGCCCGGTTCGGTCAGGGTTCCCCGGTGCGCCCGGATTTCTTCGGCGGTGAGATCATCCACGTACGCCTTGCCCATCTCGATGAGCCGCACCGCCAAGTCAACCATCCTTTCAAAATAATCCGAGGCGTAGAGCGCCTCCTCCCCCCAGTCAAACCCGAGCCACCGCACATCGTCCTGGATCGAATCGATGTACTCTTGCTCTTCCTTGGCGGGGTTAGTATCGTCAAACCGGAGATTACACCGGCCCTGATAGTCCCGGGCCAGACCGAAATTGAGGCAAATGGACTTAGCGTGACCTATATGCAGATATCCGTTGGGTTCGGGAGGAAACCGGGTGATGACCTTTCCGCTGTTTTTTCCTTCCGAAAGATCACGGTCGATCCGATCCCGGATGAAGTTGCTGATTTTAGGGGTGTCCGACATGGGGCGTTTCTCCTTTAATAAAACCGGTCCAAGGCCGGCGGGGTATTATACTTCGTTTACAGGAACAGCCTCAAGATCCAAGCCGTTTCTCCGGATTATCCGGACCGGTACAAAGGAGCCGGGGATCAGGTCCTCCCCGTCCACCACGGTAAGACCGTCCACATCGGGGGCCTGCAGATAGGTGCGCCCGATATACAGCTCCTCCCCCTCCACGGCTTCTTCGATGAGAACCATCATCGTTCGGTCCACAAACTGGTCCATCCGGGCTTCGGTAATGGCTTGCTGCCGCTTCATCAGCCGGTCCCGGCGCCGGTCACGCCGTTTAGCTTGAAAACGGTAGGTAACTTCGCCCTGAAGGTCCGCCGCAGCGGTGCCTTCCTCCCGGGAATAACTAAAAACTCCCAGCCAGTCCAGCCGGGCTTTATCCTGGAACTCCTCCAAAATTTGCCCATCCCCCTTGGTTTCCCCGGGGAATCCCACCAGGAAGGTGGAACGGATCACCGCATCGGGCAGGGCGGTGCGGATGGTATCAAGAAGTTCCAGATACTTTTCCTTATTACCCCGGCGCCCCATTTTCCTGAGAATCCTCTCCGAACCGTGCTGGAAGGGTATGTCAAAATAAGGAAGGATCCGAGGGTCTTTTTTCATGATATCCAGCATGTCCAGAGGAAAATGGTCGGGATGCATGTAGAGAAGGCGAATCCAAAAATCCCCGGGAAGCCGGGAGATCTCGGCAAGAAGGGCGGAAAATTCACCGGCGCCCCTATCGGTTCCGAAAGAACCCAGGTCCTGGCCGACAAAATTAAACTCCCGGTATCCCCGGGAATACAGATCCTTGATTTCTCCGGTCACCTCGGCGATGGAACGGCTCTTCAAGCCCCCCCGGATAAGGGGGATGGCACAGTAGGTGCAGTTATTGCCGCACCCTTCGGAGATTTTAATAAAAGCCGATCCGGGATAAGAAAACATCCGGGTCCGAGGCAGTTCCTCCCCGCCGGCCGAATCTTCCTCCGCTCCGGGAAGGTAAAGGGGCCGGTGTCCCGACAGCACCTCTTCGGCGGCATGGCCTATCCGGGAAAGAGCCTGGTTGCCGAAAAACCCGTCCACTTCGGGGAGGGACTCCATCAGATCCGAGCCGTTCCGCTGGGCAAAACAGCCCGCCATGAGAATCTTTTTCCCAGGATACCTTTCCTTCAGGTCCAGAGAAACTTGAATAGACTCTTCCTTGGCGGTTTGGATAAAGCCGCAGCTGTTGACGATGATGAGGTCCGCCTGATCAGGATCTTCCACATAGGTCCAGCCCTGGGCCTCCAGATGAGCTATCATCACCTCCGCATCGACCTGATTCTTGGCGCATCCTAAATTTTCTATAATAAACCGCCGGTTCCCCTGAATCTCCACCCTTCACCTCTCTTAATAAATAGAACAAGGGACGCCCCCCTAAGAAGACGCCCCCTTTTTACGGTCCCGGTTAAAAGAACCCTAGTACATGGGGATCAATTTAAGTTGATATTTTCCGTTACCGTCCCGCTCCCACCGGATTGCCCTGGTGGCCACCTCTCCGGGATTTCCCAGGGGGATATCCACGGTACCGATCCGCCCTTTAAACGATCCGGCGTTGGATATCCAGAGCCGGAGTTCTCTTTTAGCTTCCACCGTAAAGGCTTCGCCCTTGTGAACCCGAAGGTAGGC
>CAYYNJ010000137.1:6616-7467 GCA_964472775.1 uncultured Spirochaetaceae bacterium | reverse complement strand
AACAACTCGAAAACCACCAACTTCGAGATAAACGCAAGACGAATCTTTGAAGAGAAAAGCCCCTGGGAGATCAAGCGCATCACCGTCGGTGTGGCCATCGACGGCATTTGGAAGCAGATTTATACCAACAAGGGAACCCTTGATATTAATCCCGACGGCAGCATTGTCAGGGAATATCTTCCTGTGGAAGACACAGAGTTAAGCAAGGCGAAGACCCTGATCGAGCACGCCATCGGATACAACCAGGACCGGGGCGATTCGGTGACGGTTCAGCATCTGACCTTCGATAGAACCGCCCAGTTTGTCCGGGAAGACCAGAAATACCGGGATCAACGCCGGATCAGACAGATGGTTCTCTATTCGGTCATAGGCCTTCTGGGCCTTGGTGTGGCCTTTGTGGTTTTCCGGCTCATTGCCCGGGAACTGGAGCGGCGCCGGCGGCTTCGGGAAGAGGAGTTGGCACGGCAGCATCAGGCCATGCGTGAGGCGGCTCTGAGGAGCGCCGAGGAGGAGAATGTTGATGTCAACATCTCGGTGGAAGAAAAGGCCCGGATGGAGATGCAGGAACACGCCCGAAATATGGCCCGGGAGCATCCCGAGGATGTGGCTCAATTGATCAGAACCTGGTTGGTGGAGGAGTAGAGTATGGCTAAGAAACCCATGTCCGCCGCGTCGGCCGCATCGGCCCCCGCCGCTGGCGGAGGCCGCAAGGGAGGAGTCAGGAAGGATCTTACGGGGAGGCAGAAGGCGGCGATTTTTCTGGTCACCCTGGGATCCGAGATCTCCTCTGAAATTTTCAAACACCTCCGGGAAGATGAAATAGAAGCGTTGATTTTTGAAATTGCCCGGCT
>CAYYNJ010000137.1:1497-6606 GCA_964472775.1 uncultured Spirochaetaceae bacterium | reverse complement strand
ATTCTTTTAGAGTTTAAAGAACTCATGATGGCCCAGGATTTCATCACCTCCGGGGGTATCGACTACGCCCGGGAACTGCTGGAAAAATCCCTGGGATCCCAGAAGGCGGTGGATATCATCAACCGGCTTACCAGCTCCCTGCAGGTACGCCCCTTTGATTTTATCCGGCGTACCGACCCGGCCCATCTTTTGAACTTTATTCAGCAGGAACACCCCCAGACCATAGCGCTGATTCTGGCCTACCTGGAGCCTCAGAAGGCCTCCATCATCCTGGGGGCCCTGCCCCACGACATCCAGTCCGACGTGGCCAAGCGGATCGCCACCATGGACAGGACCAGTCCGGAAGTACTCCGGGAGGTTGAACGGGTTTTGGAGAAAAAGCTTTCCACCCTGTCTTCCGAGGACTATACCGCCGCCGGTGGTGTGGAGAACATCGTGGAGATCTTAAACCTGGTGGACCGGTCCACCGAGAAGGGCATTATCGAATCTCTGGAAGAGGAAGATCCGGAGCTGGCGGAAGAAATCAAGAAGCGGATGTTCGTGTTCGAAGACATTGTTCTTCTGGACGACAGGGCGATTCAGAAGGTCCTTCGCGAGGTGGATACGGCGGAGCTGGCCAAGGCCCTCCGCGGCGTAGAAACCGAGGTTCAGGACAAGATCTTCAAGAATATGTCCCGCCGGGCATCGGCCTTACTCAAGGAAGAGATGGAGTACATGGGTCCCGTGCGGCTTAAGGACGTGGAAGAGACTCAGCAGAAGATTGTGTCCATCATCCGGAAACTGGAAGACTCGGGTGAGATTGTGGTAGCCCGGTCCGGTGAAGATGAGATGGTGGTCTAGGGATGGCAGTGATGGAACGCCGATTCTCTAAGGAGGCAGCGCTGGTATGGCAAAAAACGTTTTTAGACCTCAGGAAATAGTTACCATTTCCCGGAAGGTGGTTCTTGAGAGTCCCTTTGATGAAGAGGCAACCACCGTCGAGGTCGAACCATTTGAAGAATACGCCGGACCCACCGCCGATGACCTCCGCCGGGAGGCCGAGGCTTTTAAAGTCTCCTGGGAACAGGAAAAGAACGTCATGGTGGCGGAAGCCCGGGCCGAGGCGGAACGGATAGTCCAGGAAGGAGAGCAGCGTGCCTTCGATGAGGTAAAACGGCTCACCGACGACGCCCAGAAGGCACGGCAGGAAGCGGAGGATGAAAAAAAACGCATCATTGAAGACGCCCAAGCCGAAGCGGTTCGAATCAGGGGGGATGCCCAAGCCGAAGCGGATGCCGTAGAGGCGGCGGCGAGAAAGCGGGGGGAAGAAGCGGGCCGCCAGGACGGCTGGGAGGCCGGACAGGCCGAGGTGGCCAGGCTTACCGAGCAGCTCCACCGGATCATCAATGCGGCCATAGAAAAGCGGAACGAAATCATCGACGAATCGGAGACCCAGCTTATCAATCTAGTGATTCAGATCTCCAAGAAAGTGGTGAAGGTCATCTCGGAGAATCAGAAAAACGTGGTGATTAACAACTGTATCCAGGCGCTGCGGAAGCTGAAGAGCCGGGGTGATGTGGTGATCCGGGTCAACCTGGAAGACGTGAAACTCACGTCGGATCATATAAACGACTTCATGCGGATGGTGGAAAACGTCAGGACCATCACGGTGATGGAAGATACATCGGTAGACAAGGGGGGATGTGTTATTGAAACCGATTTCGGCCAGATTGACGCCCGCATCTCCAGTCAATTCAAAGAGATCGAGGAAAAAATCCTGGATCTGACTCCCATTCGGATCGAAAGTTCTGAATAACACCGGGAGCCGCCGTTCAGGAGGGGGACGGTATGCATCTATTTGACAAATACCAGACCGTTTTGGACCGTACCGATCCTATCAAGCAGACCGGGGTGGTCCAGAAGGTCCTGGGCCTCTTGGTGGAGAGTCTGGGACCTCAGGTGAAGATAGGCGAAGTATGCCAAATTCTCATCCCCGGAGCGGCGGAAACCATATGGGCCGAAGTGGTGGGTTTTCGCGACCGCATCGTACAGCTCATGCCCTACTCCAGTATGGACGGTATCGAACCCGGTTCGGTGGTGGTCGCCATGGGTGAGCCCCTCTCCATCCCGGTTTCACCGGGCCTCTTGGGCCGGGTTTTCAACAGCCTGGGCCAGCCCATCGACGGCCTGGGGTCCATCGGAGCGGAAGGCTGGTATTCCAGCGTCAATAAGCCCCCCGATGTTCTCAACCGCCGCCGAATTACCGACCAGATTGGCACGGGGGTCCGGGCCATCGATGCCTTCACCCCCGTGGGCAAAGGCCAGCGTCTTGGCATTTTTTCCGGCAGCGGCGTGGGAAAATCAACCCTGCTGGGGATGATCGCCCGGAACACCGATGCGGATGTGAATGTCATCGCCCTGATCGGGGAGCGGGGCCGGGAGGTCCTGGAGTTTATCGAAAACGATCTGGGTGAAGAAGGGCTGAGGCGGTCGGTGATCATCGTCTCTTCTTCCGATACCCCCCCCCTGGCCCGGCTCAGGGGAGCCTATGTGGCCACCGCCGTGGCGGAGTACTTCCGGGACCAGGGCAAGGATGTGATGCTCCTTTTTGATTCGGTGACCCGGTTCGCCCGGGCCCAGCGGGAGATAGGTCTGGCCATGGGGGAACCGCCGGCGAACCGAGGGTTTCCCCCCAGCGTATTTGAAAAACTTCCCCAGCTTTTAGAGCGGTGCGGTACCTCCGACAAGGGAACCATTACCGGCTTCTACACCATCCTGGTGGAAGGGGATGACATGGACGAACCGGTGGCGGATAACGTCCGGGGTATTCTGGACGGGCATCTGGTCTTGAGCCGGCAGATGGCCCAGGCTCATCACTATCCCGCCTTGGATGTCCTTTCTTCCCTTTCCCGTTTGGAAACCAAGATAACCGGGCCGGTAGCCAGGCAGAGGATCGGCCATTTGCGAAGACTTCTTTCCGCCTATGCGGAGGCGGAAGATCTGATCAATGTAGGGGCCTATGCGGAAGGATCCAATCCTGTCATCGACGAGGCTATTAAAAAAAGGCAGGTTCTGTTGGAGTTCCTGCGCCAAGATATCGAAGAAAAGGCCGACATCGGCGACACCCTGGCCCGGGCCGCCCGGATAGCCGGTCCGGGGTTTGAAGGATGAAAAAGTTTCACTATCCCCTGGAACGGCTCCTGAAACTGCGGAGACACACCGAGCAGGAGTGGGAAATTAAACTGGGGGAGGCCACGGGGCGGTGTGTCCGGATAAAAAGGGCCATCGCTCAGCGTGAAGCCAATCACCGCCGTGTCTTGGGAGAGCGGGGCAGCCTCTCTCCCGACAACCTCATGGCGGGGGAACTCTATTTGAGCCGGATGCGGCAGGAAGCGGCGGCGTTAAGGCAGGAACTTGAGGAAGCGGAAGCCGAACGGCTTAAGGTTCAGGCTTCCTTTCTTGAAGCCTCCCGGGAACGGAAGGTCCTTCAAAAGCTGAAGGAAAAACAGGAAAGGGCCTACCTCAAGGAGGAACTGAAACGGGAGTTTGCCGAGGCCGACGACCGCAACAGCGGCGCCTCCGCCCGGGACAGGACCGATAAAATTAAGGAATACGATCTAATACCGGGGGTTGTCCCCGGTCTCACCGGAGGAGGGAACCATGGCGCGCTTTAAGGCAGTCCGCACGGGATCGACGGTCCTGTTATTACTCTTACTGATATTGGCCCTGGGATTCGGCGGTCTGGTCTGGTTTGATTACCTCGGTTTTGTGGACGCCCGCCAATTAGTTTCCCCGGTTCTCCGTCTGGTGGGGATAAATCAGCCCAAGCCCATGGAAAACGCCGAAGCCCTGGATCTTTTAGATCAAGAGCGGTTCAAGATGCAGCAGGCGGAGATGCTCCTCTGGCAGGAGGAGCTGGCCCAGAGGGAAGAGGGAATCCGCATAAAAGAGGCGGAAATCCAGCAAATCATGGAAGCATTGGAAGAAAAAGAAAATGCTTTGCTAGAACAGGAAAATTCATTTAACGATCGGCTGAAACGGTACGAGAATAGAAAGGCGAACCTAAGGCAGGCTTCGCAGTATTTCGTCGGGATGCCCCCGGATCAGTCGGTGGAAAGACTTCTGGCCATGGAAGACCAGGATGTGATCGATTTACTCCGGACCACCGAAGAGATTGCCCTGGAAGAAGGGGCAGCTTCCATGGTGTCCTACTGGCTCTCCCTGATGCCTGCCGACCGGGCCGCAGAACTGAGCCGTAAGATGCTCAAAAAACCGGAGGAATAAACATTTGATGATGGAAATGATAGCCAACTACGGCAATCCCATCTCTCCCCAACCCCCCTTACCCCGGAGTTTCGAGGAGCAGAATCCTGCCGATCTCCGGGGGCCCTCATTTCAGGATTACCTGAAAAGCCCCGCAGATACCGATTCTTACCGCAGCCCGCAAGAAAACGCCGCCTACGAACCGGCGGCGGGAGAACCTGCCTCGGCGGCGGAACGGTCCGGCAAAGACGATTCCGTTTCCCCCTCCCGGGACGGCGGTATGAAGGAGCAGAAAGAGGCGCAGCCGGGCGGGAAAGATTCGGCCGATTATCGGGATGTCCCGGATACCGGCCGGTCCGGCGGCGGTCGGAAAATCCGCGAGGCCGAGGAAAAACGAGGGCCGGCGGTTGATCCGGCTCTCTTGAAGAAAGGACTTTCGCCTCAGAACAGCGCCGGGGAAGCCGCCCCGGAAAACCTGAAGAAGATGGGAAAAGAGGCGGCTTCCGCCTCTGCGGAGGAAGAATCTTCCCGCCTTGCCGTCTCTCCGGGAAAGGAGCGGTCCGGAGAAGCCGATTCTCTTCTTACTTCTTTGTCTGGTTCGGCCGCAAGCACAGAGAGGGCTTTAGAAGAGCTGGCGGCCCGCCGGGAATCCCGTAAGGAAAGCGTGCCGGGGGGAGAGAAAGTCAGACCCGCCGAGGGAGGATCCGTCAAGAACGCCGGCGCCTCAGCTTCGGAGGTGACTCGGCTGAAGGTAACTTCCGCCGAAAACCCCGAACAAGGCATCGAGATTGAGTTGACCGATACCCGGAGCCGGCACAAGATTGCCGGGGCCGAACAAACGGGGGTGATGCGAGGCGGTGGTGAAGC
>CAYYNJ010000137.1:0-1487 GCA_964472775.1 uncultured Spirochaetaceae bacterium | reverse complement strand
TACCGAAGAAACCCAGCTGAACCGGCCCGAAGCGCCCCGGTCTGCCGACGGTGAGACCGGGAATGTTAAGGTCATGGAACTGGGGGGCGACTCCCAGGAGCGCAGCGGGACCCCCGCCGCCTTTTCTGCTAAAGAGACCAAATCCGCCGCCGCCTCCTTCGGAGAGATCCTCCGGGAAAAAGGGATCGGCCAGGTGGTCAGACAGACCGGCATCCTTCTGAAAGATGATAATCGGGGTGAGATTAAACTGATTCTTAAGCCGGAAGCCCTAGGAAAGGTGAGAATCCAGTTGAATCTTGAAGATAACCGTATAGCCGGCCGGATTCTGGTCGAAAATAGTAGTGTAAGGGACGCCTTCAACCAGAATATTGAAGAGTTGCAGCGGGCCCTCCGGGAAAGCGGATTCGAATCCGCCCATCTGGAGGTGTCGGTGGAAGGCGAGGCGGCCGGACAAAACCGGGAAGGACGCCGGGATCCCTTGAGAAACCAGAGAATGATCGCCCACGCCATTGAAGAGGGCCTTCCGGGGATGATAACCCTCCAGAGGGAAGAGTCTCTGGTTAATTTGATGGCTTAGAAAAGGAGAGAGTGAGATGGATTTTTCCAATGCCCTTTCGGGACAGGAATTAGCACGAACCCAGATGCAGGTGGATGCCTTTAACAAGGCTCTGAACAACGGAAGGGTTAAGAACAACGAACTGGATAAAGACGACTTTTTAAAGATTCTCATCACCCAGCTCAGCCATCAAGATCCCACCGCCCCTATGGAAGACAAAGAGTTCATCTCTCAGATGGCCCAGTTTTCTTCGTTGGAGCAGATGACTAACATGTCCCAGGGCTTTGCTTCCCTTTCTTCGGCCCTCAACTCCGGCCAGGCTTACTCCCTGCTGGGCAAAAATGTTTCCATCCTCGAGGGAGAGACCATGATTACCGGAATGGTGGAAGCCGTTTCGGGGCGGGATTTTCCTCAAGTTTTGGTGAACGGAAAGTACTACGATTTTAGCGCCGTGGAAACGGTAACCCGATAAGGAGGCTCCTCTATGATGCGTTCCCTTTACGCCGGTGTATCCGGTCTTCAGAATCATCAAGTCCGAATGGACGTTATAGGTAATAATATTTCAAATGTGAACACCACGGGCTTTAAGCGGGGGAGGGTGAACTTTCAGGATATGCTCTCTCAAACCACCGCCGGAGCCGCCCGGCCCAACGAAGATGTGGGCGGTGTGAATCCTAAACAGGTGGGACTGGGGATGACCATCGCATCCATCGACACCATCCACACCCAGGGGTCCATGCAGACCACCGGAGTCATGAGCGACTTGGCGGTGCAGGGGGAAGGCTTCTTCATCCTCAGCAGCGGCGATAAATCGTTCTACACCCGGGCCGGCGCTTTCGGACTCGATGAAAACGGAACCCTGGTGAACCCCGCCAACGGGCTTAAAGTCCAGGGCTGGGAGGCCCAGACCGTGGAGGGGCAAACCTTCATT
>CAYYNJ010000136.1:957-7499 GCA_964472775.1 uncultured Spirochaetaceae bacterium | reverse complement strand
TTACCCGGTTTTTGCCGTGGTGCTTTAAGTTTTATCCACGGTGAGAAACACTAACAATGGATTCACTCTCCCAAGAGGGGTGAATCGGGATCCTGAAAAGAAGAGATCTTCCGTCCCCGGTCGGCGTAGCAGTAAAGACAACCGTAGCGGCAGGTACCGTAAGCCCCCACGTCCCGGCTTTCATGACAGAGACAGCTCTTCCTCTGCCCCCGGTCCCGGCGACGCCGCAGCGACTTCTTTCCGATCGATTCGAGAAGGGCGGCGTCCACACATCCCCCGGGGAAAACACCTGGGTAGTCGACCCCCTCGGCGCAGGTGGAAAGGGTAATACCTTCCCGGGCGGCCAGGCGGGCTAACTGCCCGATAAGTTCCCGCTTCAACTCCCAAGGAGGCGCGGTAAACCAGGGAAGATTCCGTTTTACCGATGGATAAACATCGAGAAAGCTGACGATGCAGCGCCGGGTGGAACCGTGGAGAGCCTCCAGCAGAAGGGAAAATTGTTCAATATGCCAGGCGGCGGTGAAGTCTCCGGAGAGGATGATCGGGTCATACCGCCAGATCACCCGGTCCGGGCCGATCTTCTGGGAGAGTTCTCTGAAAGCCTCGATACGACGGACTGCCGGAGGCACCCCGGGCTCCAGATCATCGCCGTAGGGGGTCAGGGTGTAGAGGAAATAATAGGGATACGGCTCCAGCCGGGGAAGCCGGGAAAGAAGGGGTTTGGCATACCGGGTCCAGAAGACAAGGCCGTCCACCGTATCGGGGTTTAGTACCAGGCGGCTTACCTGGCGCAGGTTCACCGGATTCCGGACCTGCAGCTCCCCCGTCTCCAGGCGGCGGCAGAACCATTCGGCATAGAAGGCGGGGATGTCGGTACGGCGGCTGACGCTAAGGATCATGGCCGAAGGCGGGATTAACTGTCCCCGCCCGGGGGGATGTCCGGCAGGTCCCAATTCTGAGCTTTCTTCCGGGAGAAAATGGCCTGGTCGGTTAGTTGGAGCCGGTCGGGATCGGGGCCCCGCCAGGTCGATTCCACAGGGAAAGCTTCAAACAAAGCCCGGAGCCACAGGGCCCGCCAAAAGGGGATCCCCGCCTTCACGTCATCCCAGAATCCCCGGTACCGGGAACGCTGTACGGTATACATGAGAAGCCAGACCAGGCAGAACCAAAAGAGGGTCCCATGATTCTCCACGGACTGCCCCAGCAGGTCGGGGAATCCGAAGGAGAGGACCCGCCAATCCCGGCCGTTCTGAATCAGGAAGAGAACCGCCGAGACGGGAATGCTCAGCCAGGCGATAAAATGCTGAGCCCCCACTTTCTTCGGTGTGTCCCGGATGAAGAGGGTGATGACCAGAAGAATGCTGCCGGCGAACCAAGTGAGAAAACTGAAATATAGGATGGTGCTGGTTATGACCGCGTATCCCAGGCCGCCTTTGAACCGGAGCCAGGGCGGGTAATCGTGGCCCAAGACCACAAACACCGAGAGAGATAGGAGCTTCACCAGATCTTCCTGGAAAGACCAGCCCAAAAGAATGTGGGCGGCGGTGATCACCAGCCCCCCCTTGGTAAAATCAAAGAGACCCGTCAGGAGCCCCGCTGCAGGGCCCGCCACCAGCCAGGCGTTCTCGGTTCCCACATTGCCGGTGCCCTCTTTTTTCAAATCCCTCCCGGGAGCAAAGAGGGCGGCGAAAAGGTATGCCGAGGGGAGGGATCCCACCAGAAAAGCCCCCGCAAAGGCAAAAAACATCTCCGGAAGGGACATAGGATCAGCCCTCCTGGCGGAGCTTCTTGAGTTCTTCGCTCATGATCTCATGGGATATCCGAGCCAAGTCTCCCGGTTTTGAACCTTTTTCCACCGGAATGGGGGGCAGGATGCGGATGACGATATCCCGCACCTCGTTGACGATGAATCCTTTTTTGGGAAGGAGCTGATAAGGACCGTCGATGACCACCGGCAAAAGAGGTGTTCCCGTGGTGGCGGCGGAACGGAAGGCCCCCTTCTTGTACTCGCCGATTTCACCGTCTTTAGTACGGGTTCCCTCGGGAAAGACCAGCAGGGAATCCCCATGGGTGATCAGGTGTTCCATCCTCCGGATCGCCTTGAACTGGCTCTTGGTGTCCTTTCGGTCCACCATGATATGTCCGCTTAAAAAGAGATTCCAGCCCACGATGGGAACAAAAGCCAGGATCTTTTTTCCGATCATCTTGACCGGGTAGAAAAGCCGGAAGGCGATGAGTACGTCCAGGAGGGATTGATGATTGAGGATCACCACATGGGAACGGCTCCGGTCCAGGTTTTCCTTACCCTCCAGCCGGACCTTCCAGAGGGGAGAGATGCTTAAGGCAAGGGTGCACCAGAGCGCCGAATGGTAATGCATAATTCGCCGGCGCCGATCAAAGGGGGCGGTGAGAACAAAAAGGATGAGCTGAAAAGGAATAAAGAGGATAAAACAAAGGACTATTTCAAACCAGGTATAGAGAGATTTTAATACCGCCAAAACTGCCTCTCCTGAAAATAGGATGGGCCAGTATATCAGGGTTTTCGGCCCAGGTACATATCCTCGAGAATCTTCATTTACCCCATATATCAGCCTTCTCCGAAAGGCAGATCCTGACTCTTGACTTAGCACTATACATATGTTTACATAGTTTATGGATTGGGAAACAAAAATCGCCCTGCTTACCGAAGGGGCCAAGTACGATGTGTCCTGCAGCTCCAGCGGTTCAGTCCGTTCCAACGGGGACGGAGGATTGGGAAACACCATCAAGGCGGGGATCTGTCACAGCTGGGCCGCCGACGGCCGCTGCATCTCTCTTTTGAAGATACTCCTGTCCAACAACTGCGCCTACGACTGCCGGTACTGCCGGATCCGCCGCAGCAACGACATTCCCCGGGTCACCCTGTCGGTAGCGGAGCTGGTGGACCTGACTCTCAACTTCTACCGCCGCAACTACATCGAAGGCCTCTTCTTAAGTTCCGCCGTCCTGGGGGATCCCACCAAAACCATGGAACTCATGCTGCGGGTGATAAGGAGCCTACGGAAGGAACACGGATTCAACGGCTACATCCACCTTAAGGCGATTCCCGGAGCATCCGAAGCGGTTTTAGCCGAAGCGGGACTCTACGCCGACCGGATGAGCGTCAACATGGAGCTGCCGTCGGAGGAGTCACTGAAACAGCTGGCTCCCCAGAAGGAGCGAAAGGCCATTCTCGCTCCCATGGCCCTCATGGGGGGCTGGACTCATCAATACGCCGAAGACCGGAAGAACCTTCCCGCCGTTTCCTCGGTGCCCCGGTTTCTCCCGGCGGGACAGACCACCCAGATGATCATCGGGGCCAGCGCCGAGACGGACCGTCAGATCATCACCCTCACCGGGGCCCTCTACCGGAAATTCGAACTAAAGCGGGTGTATTACAGCGCCTACGTGCCGGTCAATCAGGATCTGCCCCTTCCTGTCCCCGTTTTGACCCAGCCGGCGGTACCGCCCCTGCTGCGGGAACACCGGCTCTACCAGGCCGACTGGCTCATGCGTTTTTACCAGTTCGATGCGGCGGAAATTCTCGAGGATTCCGCCCCCTTTCTCGATTCCGTTCTGGATCCCAAGGCGGCCTGGGCAGCCCGGCATCCGGAGTTTTTTCCCCTGGAGATAAACAGGGCATCCTATCAGGAACTGCTCCGGGTTCCGGGGATCGGTGTCAACGGCGCCCTCCGGATCATCCGGGCCCGCCGCACCGCCTCGCTGGACTTTCCCCACCTGAAGCGGATGGGCATCGTCCTGAAGCGGGCCCGCCACTTCATCCTCTGCCGGGGACGGAGCTTTCAGCACATCGAGGTGGGGGGTGCCTTCCTGCGGGAGAGGCTGCTGAGGGAAGCCGGGTTCGACCCGGCCCGGCAGCTAGAACTCTTCGAATCCCGGGAAACAACCCATGCTACTTGAGTACGACGGCTCGCTGGAAGGATTTTTCACCCTGGTCCACACGGTCTTTCATGAGAAACTCTTCGGCTTTTCCGTGAAGAGCCTCCGCTGGTACGGCGAGGAGGCCCAGAATGAACTTTTTAACGCTGACTCCCCGGAGGGGCGGCTCATAGAGTCCGATCGAAACGCCGCCCTGGAGGTGTACAAAGGCATTAAAAAACGTTACGGATACCCCGTCTTGGACGGAATCGTCAGGGCCTTTCTTTCGGAAGAACCGGGGGCGGAGGAACTGCTCATCGAGTTTATCCGCCGAGCCCCCCGTCGGGGGCCGGAAATCTTCTTGGACCTGGCAGACCCGGTGGTGGCGGAGGCGGACAGAAAGGCACGCCGCACCGGCCGGGAGCTTCACCGATACACCGGACTGATCCGGTTCCGGGAACTCTCCGATCAGGTCTATTACGCCCCCTTCGGTCCCGACACCAACATCCTACCCCTGCTGGCCCCCCACTTCCGGGACCGGTTTGGAGACAGGAATTGGGTAATTCACGACACCCGCCGGGGAACCGCCCTGTTCTTTCGGGACGGAAAAACTGAACTGGTCAGGCTCCTGTGCGCCCCGGATATGAAAAACCACCCCGAACTGCTTTCGGAAGCGGAAAAGCAATTCTCCCGGATCTGGCGGAGCTATTACAACACCATCGGGGTGAAAGAGAGGATCAACCCCGGGCTGCGGCGGCAGTTCATGCCCCTGAAGACTTGGGGGTATCTGACGGAGATGGAAACAGGGTGATCTGCTGATTATCCTAGTGTCCACAACCGTGGATAAAAAAACGTCATAAATCATTTTTGGGTATATATTTATGAACCTTGTAACGGTTTTTGCCGACGTGGTAGGAGCAACTTCTACCGGAGAATAGATTTCCTTGGATTTTTAATCCACGGTGAGAAACACTAATTACGATTTTATGTTGTATAGTTGACCTCATGGCCAAAGAAAAAAACGGCGGCATACCGGTCGCCAGAGAAACCGCC
Organism: uncultured Spirochaetaceae bacterium; assembly: GCA_964472775.1. Taxonomy (GTDB): domain Bacteria; phylum Spirochaetota; class Spirochaetia; order UBA9216; family UBA9216; genus CAYYNJ01. Next base: position 2,549 of record CAYYNJ010000136.1, on the reverse strand, counting down.
GATGAGCTGCTCTACCGGAGTCTCCGTGCGGTGTACCATTTTGAAAGGGATCTGGTCGAACGCTTCGGACTGGGGTACCAGGAGATTTACCTTCTCCAGCTACTGCGCCGGCGTGAAGCCGCCCGCATGGGTGAAATTGCAGCGGCCCTGGGGGTTCCCATGTTTTCGACCACCCGGCTGGTAAAGAGGCTTGAGAGCCTTGGCTACGTCAGCCGGCAGCCCGACAAGAAGGACCGCCGGGTGGTTAGGGTGAGGCTCGAGTCGCCGGGCGACGCCTTCATAGGTCAGATCGAGGCCCACAATTTTGAGCTGATCATGGGAACCACCACCGCCCTGTCAGCCCGGGAACAATCGGCTTTCCTTACGGTTGCCCGAAATCTTGACAGCGTACTGGGGGTGGCCGACCGGATCGACGCAGATGCTTGACGGACGTTTAATCCGAAGCAAAACAGAGCCCGTCTTTTTTCGTTACCCGTCGTACTCCCCGTATTCACAGCCGCCGTATTCGCCATCCAATGTATCAACCTCTACCCACGCCCCTCCCTGTTTCTCCCAGAGACGTATCGTACCGGCGGCGTAACCGCCGTTCCACAGGGAATTGTGGCGCTTCTCCCCGTCGGGATTTTCATAGTTGACATTAAGCATGGTGGGCCGGGGGCATGCGAACCGAATCTCGATCTTGGAGCGCCCGTACACTGGATAGCATGTTGCCGTTTCTGCTGTCCACCTAAGCCTCCTTCACGGAACCGCATCATAATGCACCCGCTGAGCCCCAGTACAAGACAATTATTTGCATTGTGCAAATTAATATCATAACCTATAATTAGTGTTTCTCACCGTGGATAAAATACGGCGCTACTTTTTTTACTGGAAGGATTTACCGGCTTCAGAAAAAGAAAACGATTATTATAGCTATAACCTGTTACCAGAAAATAAATTACAAGCATTTTTTGTCCACGGTTGTGGACACTATATAACCTATACTTTAATGAAGACGGAGGAACAGAATGGCCACAGTAACCCTGGAACGATTGCCTGCGCTCAAAAACGCCGAGGGAATGGCCGACTCGGGCTACACCGCCGATTGTGCCGCTTTGCCTTCCGATTACGGCAGCTCAAACTGGGAAGCCCGGCCCGAGGTGGCCGCAATACGTGCCGCCGTATTTGCCGCCCTTGACCGGCTGGAGGAAGAAACCGGCATCTCATTGCGTTTTTCCGGCCGACCGGTGTTGGTGAAACCCAATTTGGTAACCGTCTACCATAACATGGGCCTGACACGCCGTTCCTATCCGGAGACCACCGACCCCAGGGTCCTGGACGCCACGGTACTCTGGCTCCAGCGCTTTGCCTCGTCCGTCCGTATCGTCGAGTCATCGGGCCGCGGGGCACCGACCCGGGGATCTTTCCGGGTATCAGGGATAGACCGGCTGGCAGCTTTCCGGGGCTGTGACCTAATAGCGCTGGAAGAAACTCCGGCGGACCGGTACATCCTGCCTAAGGCGGCGGTACAGCCGGAGATTCTGGTACCGCGGCCCTTCTCCGCCGTGGTAAGGGGTGAGGCGGCCTACGTCTCTGTTCCCAAGCTGAAGACA
>CAYYNJ010000136.1:0-947 GCA_964472775.1 uncultured Spirochaetaceae bacterium | reverse complement strand
CTGGGTTTCAAAAACGCCATGGGAGTCATCCCCTACAACCTGCGCCAGCGCAGCCACCACTACGCCATCAATCACAAATTAGTGGAGATGCTTTACCTTTTCAAGCCTGACCTGGTACTCATAGACGGAGTGGTGGGGGGGGAAGGCGAATGTCCGGCGCCGGTAGATCCGGTGGACTCTCGGTTAATTATCGCCGGGGATCACCCGGTAGAGACGGACCGCGTAGCCACCAGGCTCATGGGCTTCGATCCTGCATCAATCGAATTGATGAGGGTGGCAGACGAGCTGGGCTTCGGGGATAAAAGGGGTGTCAGGGTGCTGGCTCGCGGATTCGACCAAGAGGCCCCGCCTCGGACAAGGGCGGAAAAGCCGCAGAAAAACGATGACTCCCTGGACGGTGCGGTACCCGTTACCTTCAGACCCGCCGACTGGTCGCTGACATCGGACCGTGTTCGTCGGGCCTTTCCGAAAATCCTTGTTCTCATCGGGATAGACCGCGGGGGCATCCCGGATTTGTCCGGTCCGGAGCTGTCTCAGGCGATGCAGGAATCTTGCCGGGGAGGCTGTGTAGCCACCACCAGATTCGCATTCGCCATGCTGGAGGCGGAGGGGACGGTGCCGCGTCGGCCCGTTGCCCTCATCATCGGTGCAGGGCTGGAGCGGCGCGACGGAAGGTATTGGTACGACGCCGACGGTATCCCCTACGACGAGGAAGCCATCCGGCGGCTCCCCATGAAAAAAGCGGTCATCGGATCCTGCACACGCACCCTAGAATCTCTGGCGGACCGCTTCGTTGCCGGCTGTATGGTCATGCCGAACGGCCCCCACATGGTACTACATGAGCTGTCGGGAATACCCTGCCCGGTGATGTCCCTGAAGAACAAAAACCTTTTTCCCATGCTGGCGGCGACTCTAGGGGCCCGCTCGGCCAGACGGCGTCTTATCAA
>CAYYNJ010000135.1:1153-7518 GCA_964472775.1 uncultured Spirochaetaceae bacterium | reverse complement strand
GATACGGTGTGCAACCTGGATATGGTGGATATAGAACCCCGCTCCTACGGAGAGGATGAGCTGACTTTGAAGGAGCTGATCCGGGAGCATTATGAAGCCACCGGAAGCGTCCTGGCTCTTCAGATTCTGGAGAACTGGGGCGAAATGGCTCCTTCCTTCGTCAAAGTGATTCCTTTGGAATACCGCCAAGCCCTGGCGAGGTTGAAATCCCGGGAATTCAAGGGATCTGAGTTGGAAACGGTCACAGAGGAGGTACCGGTCCAATGGGTACGGTAAGAGGCTTTTTAGAACACCCCCGGGAAGCCGGGGTTTATCTTCCGGTGGAGGAGAGGATCCGTAACTTCAAGGAATTTTACCGGCTTCCTTCGGAGGAAGGATTAAAGATTCAAGGGGCCCGTTGCATGGACTGCGGCATTCCCTACTGCCATTCCTGGGGGTGTCCCAACGGAAACCTCATCCCCGAATGGAACGATCTGGTTTACCGGGGGCGCTGGAAGGAGGCGTATGAACGGCTGGCGGCCACTTCGGCCCTGCCGGAGATCACCGGCAGGGTTTGTCCCGCTCCCTGTGAAGCCGCCTGTACCCTCTCGATTAACAGCGACCCGGTATCGATTAGAGATATAGAGCTGGCCATCATCGAGAAGGCTTTCGACCAGGGGTGGGTTCTTCCCGAGAACCCCGTCCGGGAGACGGGGAAAAAGGTGGCGGTGGTGGGATCCGGCCCGGCGGGGCTGGCGGCGGCCCGGGAACTGCGGCGCAGCGGGTTTGCTGTCACCGTCTTTGAAAAGGAAGACCGGCCCGGGGGGCTCCTGAGGTACGGTATTCCTAACTTCAAGCTGGAGAAGGAAATTATTGACCGCCGCATCGGCGTGATGGAGCAGGGAGGCATCGAGTTTGAAACCCGGGTGAATGTGGGAAAGGACCTTTCCCTGGCCTACCTGCAGCGGCGTTTTGATGCGGTGCTGCTGGCCTTGGGTGCGGGGATCCCCCGGGATGTTCCCGCCGGGGGACGGGGGCTGGAGGGGATTCACTTTGCCCTGGAGTATCTTTCCGAGGCGACCCGGGCGGTTCAGGAGGGGCGGCCGGCGGGTTCCGCCCTGAGTGCCGAAGGCAAGAGGGTTTTGGTCATTGGAGGCGGAGACACCGGCTCTGACTGTGTGGGTACTGCGGTGAGGCAGGGGGCCCGGGAGGTGTCTCAGTTTGAGATCATGCCGGAACCCCGGACCTGGGACAAGACTTGGAACCCCGAATGGCCCCGCTGGCCCCGGATCATGAGAACCTCCACCAGCCAAGCCGAGGGGTGCCGGAGAGATTGGGGTGTTTCCACCCGCCGTTTCTCCGGCCGTGACATCAGGGTGGAGGAAGCCCATTTCGTGAGGGTGGAGTGGAAACTGGATTCCCGCAAGGGAGGAATGATGCCGGTGGAAATTCCGGGATCCGACTTCTCTCAGCCCGTCGACCTGGTTCTGCTGGCTTTGGGGTTCCTTCATGTGGACCCTTCGGGGGTGGTGGAAACCCTGGGGCTCAAAAGAGACCGCCGGGGAAACCTGGCGGTGGATTCCCGGGGAAGGACGAGTCTGCCGGGCATCTGGGCCGCCGGGGACTGCGGCAGCGGCGCTTCCCTGGTGATCCGGGCCATGGAGAGCGGCTCCCGGGCCGCCGATGATTTAAAACGGCAAATATAATGGCCAAATTGCCGTAAAACCGGTAAACCGGGGACTCTGGAGTGGTTTACGGCAAAAAATGGACTCTTTCTGCCTCAACGGCCAGGCGGTTCCTTGGGGCCGGCGGGATCAAGGAAAAGGGGGCTTTACTGCACTTTTTGCGGGTGCTATAACGGATATTTACATAAAAATCAAAAAACACTATATAAATTGTATACTATTAAAACGACTTTCCTAAGTTTTTTTCTTGACAGATATTAAGGGGTCGGGTATTTTAGTTAAATCACTTGGCAAGAGGTTGCCATGACGATTGTTCATCTGGGGAGTGGAGGAGAGCTCCGGCAGGAAACTAACCCTCGCAGTTTCCGCTGGAGTGATGGGTCAGGCGTTTTGGTGGGACCTGCAAATATCTCCTAAAAAATAAGAACTCCAGATCAAATTGGCGAAGGTGCCGACGCGTTGCGCTGTACCGGTTGCTGTTTTTCGATGATATCAATTCGCCAAAGCGTATTGGTTCTGATTCATCGAACTCCACTCCCCGCCCTTTCTTTTCGTATTTTCTTAACCATTCAACAAGCTCACTCCCCTTCGGGGGCCGTGTATCCCTGATAAAAAAAGCCCGACCGCCGTTGTCGGCGCCGTCGGGCTAAAATTATGATTCCCATCCCCGGGAACCGGAACCGCCGGGGCGGAACCTTCCCGCGGATGCTATTCCTGGTCCAGGGTCTGCAGCCGCTCCATGGCCCAGAGGGTGTATTTTCTAATCCGGCGATCCGGATCCTCCTTGAGGGCATCGAGGATGGTTCGGCCTTCGGGAGTGTTGAGTTTCTCCAGGGCTTTAACCACCAAGACCCGCACATCCTGATCGGGGTCCCGGGCGGCCAGGACAATCCCCCGGAAGGCGCTGCGGGTTTCCAGGAGGGAGAGCCAAAGGGCCGCCTCTTTCCGCACCTTCACATCCCGGTGGGACAGTTTTCTGATGGTGAGTTCCACGTATCCTGTGGTTTCTAAAATTTCAGCCAGATAGGGACGCAGGGAGGCCACGTCGGTTTTTAACAGGTCCAACACCGCCGCTTCGGCCTCTTCACTCATGTGAACAAAAACCTTGACTATCTCTTCCCTCAGCTCCGGGGCGGCGTCTTTAAACAGCTCCACCATATGGGTCAGCGATTTTCTGTCGGTTTTTTCTGCCAGGGCGGCAATCACCTCGGGGGTGTAATCCTTTTGGTCATCCAGGGTTTCCACCAGCATGTCGATGCTCTGGGCCGTTTGAGAGAACCCCAGACCCGCAATGGCGGCCTTTTTCACCGGAGGTACCTCATTGGGGTCCTTCAATGTTTTCCCCAGCGCTTCCAGGGCGGCGGCGGTTCCCTGTTCCCCCAGAACCCGGGCGGTGGCGATCCGTACCCGCTCCACCGGGTCCCGGAGCATGGAGGTTTCCTGATTCAGGAGCTTGAGCTCCTGGAACTCCAGGAGCGACCAGATGGCGGCGATGCGCACGTCGGGATCCGAATCATTCAAGGCGCTCCGCACTTCCTTCATGAAACTGCGGTTCTCCGTGGCGGGAAGGATGGCCAGCAAAGAGGCCCGAAGCTGGCCGTCGCTGGTTTCAAAGAGGGCCCCCACCCGTTCTTCAAAGAGGGCGGTGGGGTACTGTTTGAGAATCGGGGCGTACTCCCGGGCCTCCTTCTGGGGCAGAACCGGAAGGGTTTCCAAGATCCGCTGGAGCAGGTAGGGCTGTTTTAACTCCCCTAAGAGTTTCAGGGCGGAAATTCTAACCCCGTGGGCATAGACGCCCCGGGGGGCGTTGAGGATTTCAAAAATCAGGGGAATCAGCTGGTCCGAAGGAAGACGGCTCAAAAAGCTGACCAGTTCTTCGGGGAGGGGGAACCCGGGGTCTTTGAAGAACTCCTCCAGCAGCGGCAGAAACAGGTAATCCGCCCTTTGGGGAATTCGGGGTAACAGCTCCGCCAGAAAATCAGGGCTGCCTTTCCTTTCCTTTAACTCTGTGAGATACAGCCGCAGGGCTTCCTCGCCGCCCCGGTCACTGATGCCTTCCAGGGTGAGGGTGTAGATTTCCTTCAGCTCCGGCGAGAGGGGGTGGGAATGAAAAAAGCGGAAGACCCCCTGGGCCAAAGGGGTGAAGGCCTTGCGGCTTCCCTTCTGCCGGAGAAGACGGGCGCCGATCAACAGAGCCCCCGAGGATGAATCGGGGGTGAGGCTTTCTAAGAAGCTGGAAATATTTACTTCCGCTGCCTTGGTCAGGAGGTTCAGTTTCCTGTCCAGATCTTCCCGGTCCTCCAGGGTTGCTTCGGTGAGCATCCGTCTCAGGACGCCGCATTTTTCTAAAAACTGGGCGGCGGGATACCGCAGTTCCAGATCGTCGTTTTGAAGATAGGTGACCGCCATATCCCGGTCGTCGTCAGAGTCCGCATCCAGAAGACCCAAAAGCCGACGGGCCGCCAGTTTTTTCAGATTCTTGTAGTCCGGCGCATAGCGATCGGAAAAATCCCTGATAATCCGGTCTTTGGCGCTGCGTCTCACCTAGAAAACCGGATCCCCCGTCACCAGTTTCCAGAGCTCCTGGTAGAGCTTTTCCCGGTCGGGGGCACTGAAATGATCGGTTATCTTTTTCCGGATGGCCGGATAGGAATCGGTAAAGGCATCCCACAGGGCCCGGACAGACCGATCCGCCGTGTCTTCCAGGATAATCTGATAGGCGAAAAAACGGGAATGCCACTCGGGGTCGCCGGTCATTTCACGGATCGTATCAATCTGGTTTCCCAGAATTTCTAATCCCTTGGCACCGTCGAACACTTCTCCCCGGCAAACCGTGGCCAGAATTCTCAAGGCTTGATCTTCTCCTTTTTCGTCCATCCATTGGATGAAAAGGGGTTTCAAATTCGGGTTATTAAGGCTGGCGGTGAAGGCGGTAAAGAGATTTGCTTCGGGGCAGAAGGCGAGAACCCTCCGCATATCCTTGGGACGCCGTTTCGCCTCCAAAGTATCCGCCCAGAGGGGCGCCAGGCCGGTTTCGATGATCAGACGGCTGCCGTAATTTCTGGCATATTGCTCCATCCGGCCGGATTTTTTCAACAGGGCCTGGGGAGGGTATTTCAAACGGAAGGTTTCCATTTTTTCCGGATCGTTCAAGGCGGCTTTCACCTTGTTCTTAAAGACGATTCTCCGCGCTATCAGGTAAGCCGCCGCAATGACCGCCAGCAGGATGACCCCTGCGGCTATTCCTGCGGTTAGGGAGGTGATTCCCCAGGTTTCCAACAAAACTTTCATTGAATGATTCTCCTTTTATCCCACACGTTTCAGGACATTGTAAATCTGAATAGGCTCCGCCTTTCCTTTGACCCGGACGGGGGCCCGTTTTTCGAGTTTGAAGAGGTCTCCCAGGTAGTCCCGGGTGGTTTGGGTGATGATTATTTCATCCGCCTCTGCCACTCCTTCAAGCCGGGCGGCCAGGTTAACCGTATCTCCGATGACGGAATAGTCCATCCGGCGGCTGCTTCCCAGGTTTCCCGCCACCAGGGGGCCGGTGTTGATGCCGATGCCCACCTTAAGCTTAGAGGCCTCTTTTTGCCAGAAGTTTCTGGTTTTTGATTTAACCAGATCCTGAATCTCCAGGGCACAGGTGACGGCGTTGACCGCGTCGGTGGCTTCAGAGACCAGGGGAACCCCCCAGACCGCCATGATGCAGTCGCCGATAAACTTGTCGATGTAGCCGCCGCCGGTGACCACCCTTTCCACCGCTTCACTGAAATACTCGTTGAGGATATCGATGATGTACTCGGGTTCCCGGCCTTCGGAAAAACTGGTATACCCCCGGATGTCGGCGAAAAAGACGGTGGCGTTCTTCTTGTCCCCCCCGGGTTTGACCCTTTCGGGAAACTCCATCAGACTTCGTACCACCTCCTGGGACATGTACCGGCCGAACATATCCTTGATGGCCCGGCGTTCCTCCACCGCCACTTCCACCTTGGCCTTCAGCTCCCGTTCCCGGGTCTGATCGGTGAAGAGGAGGGTAAGCCCCTCTTGGCGGCCCCGTTTGGTCAGCAGGGGAGAGATGTTCAGGGAGTAATCCATCTCCCGGTCTGCGGTCTTGTATATTCCTTCTATGCCCAGGGCTTCCTTTTTTGTTTCCATCACCGCCTTCACGGCGTTCTGGGTCTTCTTGCTCAGGGACTTGCGGAAGATCTGGTCGAATCCCTGATCAAGGCACGATTCATCCAGCCCCAATGCTTCGGCGGCGGCTTTGTTGAAATAGTGAATCTGCCCCGCCGGGTCGGTGGTGATGATCAGGTTGGTCATGGAGGAGAAGATGTTTTCCTGGTAGCGCTGCATCTCCTCGATCTTTTTCAGGTATTCCTGCATCTCCCGGTAAAGCTGGGCATTGTGAAGCTGTCCCGCGGCGAGTTTGGTGAAGGAGTCAAGAAAGTGAAACCGGCTGCGGTTGTAGAACCGGGGATGCCGGGAATTGAGGTAAAGCGCCCCCATCTGGGCCTGAGGGGTGAACACCGGCAGGATGAGGCCGCTGTTCATCTCCGGGTGCAGGAGGATGTTTCGGAACGGATGGCTCTCCCGCCGCACCGAAGCGTCTCTTAATACCACCGCCTCACCTCAATGAGGCTCCCCGGGATATGCAATCTCTACCAAATCCTCTAATCTGCTCATATTACTCACAAACACCGT
>CAYYNJ010000135.1:0-1143 GCA_964472775.1 uncultured Spirochaetaceae bacterium | reverse complement strand
ATCTTCAGCCTGGACACGGCGCAGCAGTGGATCGTGCGCGAGGTGGATGGGCAGCGGCATGAGTTCGGAGGTTTCGTCGATCTGAGAAGGGATGTCGAACCGGCCCCGGCGGAAGGCGAGTTTCATGGTCTTTCCCGGCCCATCCTCTCCGGAGAAGAGGTAGAGAGCTCCTAGGTCGGAATGGGAAATGTCCAAGGCCTGTTCCACCAGAACGGCGATGAGATCACGGAAGTGAAGCTCCCGGGAGAGGAGGGAGCCCGCCCTGACCAGTTCATCCAGGGAGGTTGCCCCGGAATCTCGACTTATCTGCACTGTTTTTTCCATAACTACACTATAGTACAAACAAGGGGGGTTGGGAATAGAATCCTTACCCTGAGAAGGCGTCGTGGAGGGCGGTTCCCAAGGCTTCCAAGCTGCAGGGTTTCTTTAAAAACGTTTTTATTCCCAACCGGCGGGCTTCGGCGATTCTGGCCGCATCGGCGTATCCGCTGAGAATGATGACCTTTAAGCCGGGCTGCAAATGATTAATCTGCCGGTAGGTTTCGAGCCCGTCCATACCCCCCTCCATGATCATGTCCAGGAGTACCAAGTCTGCCGGGTCTTTTTGGAGGATCCGAAGGGCTTCTTCCCCGCTGGAGGCTTCCTGGGTCCGGTATCCCAGCTTCTCTAAAAGATGCCGGTTGATTTCCCTCTGCGAGGGGAGGTCGTCCACCACTAAAACCTGCTCGCCCTTTCCCTGGTAGGCGGAAAACTCCTTTTTTGTAAGGGGCGGAGAGGCTTCCCGTCGGGTCAGGGGCAGGAATACCTCCACCACCGTTTCTTTTCCCGGAACGCTGCGGATATCGATGTAGCCCCCATGATCCTGGACGGTGCCCCAAACGATGGCCATCCCCAGGCCGGTACCGCTCCGTCCCATGGCTTTCCGGGTAAAAAAAGGCTCGAAGATGCGGTTTAGATCGTCGGGCCGGATCCCCTCCCCCTGGTCCTTCACCTGCAGAAGCAGGTAGTCGCCCTGGGGAATCTGATGATACCGGGTTGAACCGTGATAATCGATCAGCGTTGACAGGGATATTCTAAGGAGACCCCCCCGGGGCTGGGCCTCGGCCCCGTTTACCAGCAGGTTGAGCAGAAGTTTCTGCAGGT
>CAYYNJ010000134.1:0-7588 GCA_964472775.1 uncultured Spirochaetaceae bacterium | reverse complement strand
CCTTCACAACCGGAGGAGGAAGCCACCCTAACCGAGGGAGCCCCGGTTTCCCGGGAACAGGCCGGCCAGGCGCCCCCGATCCGCCGCATCCTTCTCATGGGAGACTCCCTGGCCAACTCCACCGCCACCGCCCTGGTTCCCCTGGTGGATCAAATACCCGAGATTGAGCTGGTCAACCACGGGAAGGTCTCGTCTAACCTGTCAAACCCGGTTTTTACCGACTGGTTCGCCGAGGTGGACACGCTTCTGGCGGCCCATCAGTTTCATACGGTGATTCTTATGTTGGGAGCCAACGCCGCCCAATCGATCTCCTTCGAAAACCGGGAGGTCCCCTGGGATACCCCCGAATGGAACCGGATCTACCGGGACCGGGCGGCCCGGCTCATCTCCAAACTGAAGGCTCATACCGAGCAAGTGGTCTGGGTGGGGATTCCCCCCATGCTCAGCCGGGGCTACCGGGAGAGGATGGAGCGGCAGAACCAGATCATCCGGGAAATCTGCCGGGAAAATGGAATATCCTTCTTGCCCATCGACAAGATTCTGGGAGACCAGGAAGGGAAATACACCGACTATAAGACCCTTGAGGGCCGTCAGGTTAAGCTCCGGCTTTCCGATAACATCCACTATTCCCCCGCCGGGGCAGACCTGCTTTCCCGCCATTTGATCGAATCACTCTTCCCGGGTCTCCTCACACCCTAGATCCGTTGACCGGGGTGTCAAAGGGCCCTGAAAACTGATCCCAGGATGATGACAAACGTGATATACTTTAGGGGGGGCAGATGGATTTCCGTTTTCATCCTCCCTTATCAAGATTGGAAAACTGAGGTCGAGAATAAAGTATGACCGACATGGAGCACCATAAGATCGCCCGGGCCTGCAGCCTTCTCTTCGGCAGCAGTTTCACCTTCCACATCGATTCCCTGGGTTACCTGCAGGAGTCGGGTGTGAAGAAGGCCTTCCGCAGCCGGGCCAAGACATGCCACCCCGATCTGATAAGACAGCCTGGGTACACCGAACCGGTGAAAGAAGATTTCTTTGAAATAAAAGCCGCCTATGACCTCCTTCTCAATCTGATCCAAAATAAAACCGCCGTAACGGTTTTTGCAAACCAAGGGTCCGAACCTTTCCGCCCCGAAACATCCCGGACCTTCACATCCCGGCGGGAGGCGGAAGGGTTTCCCTTTACCTATTACTCGGGGACCCTGCCCCGACGAGAGCTGAAACTGGGAGAATTTCTCTACTATCGGGGCCATATTACCTGGGCAGAGTTGATTGAAGCCATCGTCTGGCAGCGCCGGTACCGCCCCAAACTGGGAACCCTGTCGGTGAAAAAAGCGCTGCTCACCCCGGAAGAGAGGGACTGGATCTTGGAAATCTGCCGAACCGACAAGAAAATCCCCTTCGGCACCGCCGCCGTCAGGGCGGGACTCTTGGAGAGGTCCGAATTGAAACGGCTGCTGCTGCTTCAAAGGAGCCTCTATCCCTTCGGACGCTTCTTCCTGGAAAAGGGTTTGATCCCCCCCGAGATGCTGGCGTCGGAAGCGGTGGAAAAGAGTATCCACAACAGGCTCATCGCAAACGGCCGGGACCGGCGGGCCGCCGCCTCCTAAGACCCGGATCCCCTTGAAATGAAGAATAATCGGCGTTAAGATACCTCCCAAGGAGCAGCCTCATGAATGAAAAGAAATCCATCCTGGCGGTCATCGATATTCAGGGCAAACTGGCCCAGGTGATGTACAACCCAACCGAGTTCCTAGATCAGACCAGCCGGCTCATCCGGGGGATCCAGGCCCTGGAAATGCCCATCCTCTGGATGGAACAACTACCGGAAAAACTGGGCCCCACGGTTCCCGAACTGGGAGAGATCCTGAAGAAAACCGCCGCCCCCCTGGAGAAGACTCCGTTCTCCGCCTGGGGCTGTGCCGACTTCCGCACCGCCTTAACCGAATCGCGGCGGGAAAGGGTGATCCTCTGCGGTATCGAAACCCATATCTGTGTGTACCAGACCGCCAAGGACCTTCTGGCCCGGGGCTACCAGGTAACCCTGGTGACAGATGCCGTGTCCAGCCGGACCGAAAAGAACAAACAAACCGGCATCGAGGCGGTCCGGGATCTGGGAGGTCATATCAGTTCCGTGGAATCCATCCTCTTTGAACTGCTAGGGACCCCGGAGCATCCGGCCTTCCGTACCATTTCACGAATCATCAAGTAGAATAAGCCCTTGAACGGTTATCCCGAACCAGCCCCCTTCCGCTACCAGTGCCGGCTCTGCGGCCAGTGCTGCAGCGGTACCATGGAAGTGTATCTGAATCCCGGAGACCTCCACGCTCTGGGACTGTTTCTTCGGCTGTCCCATACCGATGAACTCTACCGTAAAGGGTTGATTAAAGATTCCCCCGGTCAGTACCGCATTCCCTGGCCCCGGCTTTGGTTTCGGGGCCGCCCGCCCCGGTTTTGCCCCTTTGTGGAGAATCACTGGAGTGAAAGCGGGGGGATTAAAGCCCTCTGCCGTCTCCAGAACAAGGCGAAACCGCTCATCTGCCGTCTGGCCCCTGTCACAAGAACCGCAGACCTTGAAACGGGGGAAGAGGCTTTCCGATTGACTCCGCCGGTCGCCGGATGTCCCGGGTTTGAAAGCTCCCGGCCACAGACCATGGAAGAGTACCTCCTGCCCTTGCGGAGGGAGCTGTCCGAGGAAGTACGGTTTTTTAAAATTCTGAGAAAAGCCTTGGACCAAGGGGAAAAGCCCGAGGATCTGAGCCGCTTTTTCCGCTTCCGCCTTGACCGGCCCTGGGAAGAAATTCTCCAGGGGTGGGAAAAAGACCAGGAAATCCCAAGGGGGAAGACTCCCTAGGGCGATGCCGGCAGCAGCTCCGTCACACCATCGATCCGGGCCATGAGATCCTCCAAGCGGAAGAGAAATCCTTCTTCCGCCCTCTGAAGCAGACCCCGGCTCCGCTCCTCCCAGTACTTCAATTCCTCGATCATTCCCTTCCGGGAATCCTGGTCCCGGGAAAGGCCCAAGGACACTGCGAGGAAAAGATCTCCCAGATCAGGCACCCACCTCTCACCGTCCCCCGGGGATGCGGTAAAGCTCCCCGGTTCCGATGCCCAGGCCGCCGCGGGATGAAAACGGGGAATCGCCTGGGCCGAAGTCAGATAGAGAGAAAACAGGGAGGCAAGTTCCTCCTCCCCGCCGTTTACCATAAGGTCTACCCCTTCCCCTAAAGCAAGGTTGAGCAGTTTCAGCTCCAAGATCACGTAGAACCGGCTTATTTCATGGGCAATCTGAGTTAATTCCGTCTCCAGCCGCCCATAGTCCGGGACCGTCTCTGGTGATGCCGGAAGACCTTCCCGTTCCTGTCGGTTTAACCGGGACAACCGGCGGTTTAACTCATCCGTCCGGCTCAGCACCAGATCATAGAACACCGCCTCTCCGGCTTCCCGGTTTCGCCGGGTCCAGGCGGTCCTTAGTTGGGGGTAGGCGGGCAGGGGTGAAAGGATCTGCCGGTCCTGCCGGAGTATTTCCCTCACCCATTCCTCGGGGGTAAGGTCCGGCGGTAGAACCGTGACGGGCCAAGGCCGGCGGAGTTCCCGGTTCTGCTCCGCCAGGACGGCCCGCAAGGTTATCCTCCTCCGTTCCTCTTCCCTCCGGCGCTCCGGCACCCATAAAAACCCCGCCGGGGAAGACCCCGGGGCAATAGATTCTCCCCGGGGCGATCTGGGGAAACGCAGGGTCATTTCTTGCCCCTCCCGCTCCCGAAGCGCCGCGGCATGGGAGGAAAAGATAAAAAACACCGGTACCCCGGGATGTTTGAAGGTTCCACGGATCCAAGGCCCGGGGTCCCGGGAGGAGGACCCCTCCTGAGGGGAAACCACCACCGCAGAGGCGCCGAAGAGCCGGGCCTGATGCAGGGCGGGTCCTAGATTCTCTAGTTCCGGTTCTATCAAAACGATTCGGCCCGCCGTATGCCGGCCCTGGTAATCCTCCAGGGTTCCGCCGGCGAGAAAGACAAGGGTACCCCGTATTTCTAAAACCGCCGGGGGTGCGGCGGCGGATCCTGCTTCGGGAAGAGCCGGAGAAAGAAGAAGCGGATAACCGGGCCAAGAGAGGGATTCTTCCTCTCCCAGGATCTCTAAAACCAAGAGCTCTGTGTCTACGTTACCGCCGGAGCCGTGATATTGATCCAGAAAAGCGTGAACCAACAGCTCATCCGGGTCTACCGGTGATGGCGGCCTCTCCCCGGGAGATCCCGGGGAAACACATCCTGCCCCCAGAAGCACCGCTGCCAAAATCATCAACGGCGCCCTAGGCCCAAGCCGCCTCCGGCGTCGGTTTGGGCGGGAAACCTGAGAGCCTCCTTCCACCGGAAAGACACCTTCCCTCACGGCGGTTCTTACAGCCCCCGCATCCACAGGGGCCGGACCGAGGTGTGGCCTTCCAGGGCTCCGTCGATTTGAGAGATCAGCCGGTCTCTATCGCCGGGAAGGGTTCCCTTCAGTGAGAGGGCGTTGGAGGCATGGTTGGAGCGGAAGATGACGGGGTCCGTCGTCTCGATCAGGGACAGGAGCCCCCGGGTCTCCTCCAATCCCTGAAAGTCATCCAGTTCGGTAAACCCCTCGGGAAAAGCCTCGGCAAAGAGGGGCCTGGCCTGATCTGAAATCATCAGAGACAAAGTGGCTAAAAAAGTAGGAGGGGCTTGGTTGATCAAATCTGCGGTCTGTTCCTGGTGCTCCCGGGAGAACTCCACCCCCCCCAATCCGGTAATGACCATGACGGAAATCTGCATCCCCGAGGCCCGGGCCTTCAAAACCGCCTCCCGGTGGTGATCCTTCAGGGCCCCCTTACGGACCCGCCGGAGCAGATTATCCGACCCCGATTCGGCCCCCAGGTAAAGAAGGCTCAACCCCGCTTCCCTAAGAAGCTCCAGTTCACCGCCGCTTTTTTTCAGCAAATTTCCCGTATTGGCGTAGGCGCTGATTCGCCTTACCAAGGGGAATCTTTCCTTCACCTTTTCCAGGATAGTCAGGAGGTATTCCGAGGGAATCCCCAGAGCGTCTCCGTCGGCTAAAAAGACCTTGCTGATGCGGCCCGCATAAGGTACGGCGGTATTAAGATCCTCTAAAACCGCATCCAGGGGACGGATGAGATACTCCTTCCCCTTATACATATCACAAAAAATACACCGGTTGTGGCTGCAGCCCAGGGTGACCTGGATGATCAGGCTGTCCGCCTCCGCGGGAGGCCGGTAGAGGGGCTGATCGTAATGGATCATCCCGCCAGCCCCGGCAGGAGCCCCCGAAGGCCCCGGCTCATCAGGGTGAACGCCAGGCTTAACAGGATGATACCCGCCACCCGGTTCATCACCAAATTCCCCTGAGGGCCGATTCTCCGGGACAGGGGTCCTGAGAAAAAATAGACCAGCCAGATGATAAAACAAAGGACCAAAATCATCCCGTTGAAAACCAGCCGGTCTCCGAAGGTTTCCATTTGCCCCGCGTAGGTGATTACCAGAGACATGGTTCCCGCCCCGGTGGTCAGGGGAAACACCAGGGGACTTACCAAAAGATCGCGCCAGCCCTCTTCCTCATGATGAAGGGCGTCGGGATCCACCTTTTTCCGGGCTGTAGACCCCCTCAACACCAGGGGAAGGGAGGTAAGCATGAGGATCAGTCCTCCCGCGGCGTTCAAAGCCTCCAGGGAGATCCCCAGGATCCGCAGGAGCCACTCCCCCAGCCAGAACAGCATCACCAGAAGCCCCAGACAGTAAAGGGCCACCAGAAGGGCCATACGGCGCTGAATCTTCCGGGAATAGTCACCGGTGAGGGCCGAAAAGGGTCCGATGATCCCCAAGGGGCTGAGCATGGCAATGAGAGAAACCTGAAATAGCAGAATCTGATCCATGGTAAGGGAAACGGTCATACAGTTAATATGAAACAGACACCGGTTTTTGACAACCCGGTTTCCCCTTTTAGTGAAAAAAGAGGCCCGTAGATTTAGGTTGTGAACCCGGATGAAATGCTATATCCTTAGGGGTGGAAGCGTTGCCTTTCTTCAACCGATTTTCCATCATCGCCCCTGTTCCGGTCCCCTTCCCGGGGCCGCCGGTGCGGTTTAATAGGAGTTTGCCCATGCCTCTCAAATCTAACAAATCCCGGGTGTCCCTGGGTGAAATCACCGAAGATACCCTGTCGGAAATTCTGAATTTGGAAGTGGCGGATGAACAAAAACGGTTCATCGCCTCCAATGCCAAATCAATCTCCCAAGCCCATTTTTCCAGTTTCTCCTGGTTCAGGGCGATTCAGGTAGACGACACCCCCGTGGGCTTCGTGATGCTTTACCTCGACCCGGACAAACCCACCTATGAAGTGTGGCGGTTCATGATCGATAAGAAATTTCAGCGCCAGGGTTACGGCACCGCCGCCATGGAGGCGGTGATTGAGTTTGTCCGCTCCCTCCCCTATGCCCAGGAACTGTACTGCAGCATCGTACCGGAAAACGGGGCGGCGGCCACTTTTTTCAGCCGTCTGAATTTTTTCTACACCGGCGAGTGGCACGGCAATGAAAAAATCATGAAACTGGAACTCTAAAGGTCCGGCTAATCCCATTCCCCCGGTTCCAGTCCCCGGGGGTCTATCCCCTTTCCTTCCATCCATCGCCTGATTTCCGGATATGCGAATCCTTTCTGCAACAGGGACCTCATCAGGGAGGCCCCTGTCCGGTTTGACCGCTTGAGAAGTTTCGCCCCCGCCCTTTCCAGGGCGTCGTTGGAGACCTCTCCCTCCCGGTAGGGCCGCAGCACCTGATCAATCACCCCCCGTTCTACCCCGTGCCGGGCCAGCCCCGCCGCCAGGGCCGAGAGCCCCTCAGGATGCCTCTTCAGCCGCAGGGCCACCCAGTTCTGGGCGTACCGAAGGTCATCGACAAAACCGAGCCGCACCAAATCATCCCCCACATCCAGGCAGATTTGGCGGTACTCTTCCCGGTCCTCCGGTTTCAGCGGCGGGGGGGGCGGGGAATGCGGTTTTTGGCGGGGATAGAGAAACCGTTTTTCCAACTTGGAAACCAGTTCTCCCAGGCTGTGGTCCCGGCGGTTTAAATAATCCAGGGCTTTAGCCCGGACCCGCCGGCGGCGGTGGGCGGTGCGGAGTTCGTTCTTGAGGGTTTCACCTACTTCCATTCCTTTTCGAATCCCCAGAGCAAGCATGTCATCCAGGGAGATAAAAAAAGAGGAACCGCTGGACAGTTCCACCCGGCAAGCCGGCTGGGAACCTTCTCTGGCAGTTCCTCCCTGAATCGAAGTGACGGTGAGTTTAACGTTTGGAGAACTGAAATTTTCTCCGTGCTTTTCTCTGTCCATACTTCTTTCTTTCGACCATACGGGGATCCCGGGTGAGGAACCCGTTGGATTTGAGGCTGGAGGCGTTGCTCTCGTCGTAAGACCGGAGAGCCCGGGAGATACCGTGCCGGCAGGCACCGGCCTGACCGGAGAGTCCTCCGCCTATGACGTTGATAAGGATGTCGAATTTGGCCAGGTTATCGGTCACCTCAAGGGGTTGTTTAACCACATAAACCAGGTTGGGGTTG
>CAYYNJ010000133.1:0-7703 GCA_964472775.1 uncultured Spirochaetaceae bacterium | reverse complement strand
CCCCTCCATACGGATCAAAACAGGAAGGACATGGATCTGCTCCCGATCCTTGAGTTCCCGGGGGATATCCGCCACCGAATCGGTCACCAGGGCGATCGACGCCTTGGGTGAATGGATGTCCTGGTACTGCCTGACCATGTCATCCACCTTCTGCTCTTCCACGGTACCCTGACGGCTCAACAGTTCCATCACCCCGGCGGGATCATCGGTATGAATATGAATTCTGGCGAAGGAAGGACTTCCCGCCACAATCAGGCTCGAGCCGAGAGGTCCTAACCGGGTTTTTAAATGTTCCAGGTCGATGTTTACACCCCGAACAAGCCCCTCGGTGCAGTATCGGAAATCAGGATACCCCCCGGAGGTGTGAACGTCTTCATCATGGTGTTCCAAGGCTTCAACCGCCGGGACATCCCTGTTTCTTTTTCCCTGAAAGAACAGGCTCACCCCCCGGAGAAAATGAAAAAACCCCTGGGCCCCGGCGTCAAGGACATGGGACTCCTTGAGGACGGGAAGCTGCTCCGGTGTTTTCTCCAGGGCGATTTGAGCCCGGTCCAGGCTTTTCGGAAGAATCAGGGAAAAATCTCCCAGCCCCAGAAACTCTTCCAGGGAGTGGGCCCAATCTTTGATGAGAGAGAGGATGGTGCCCTCCACGGGATTCTGAACGGCCTTATAGGCCCTCTTGCGGGCGTTGTGAAGGGCCTGGGAAAAACTGGCAGGAGTCACGGTAACCTGGTCCCAGAGGGATTCACTCAAACCGCCGAGGAATTCGGCGAAGATCAACCCCGAATTACCCCGGGCCCCGGTGAGGGCCGCCTCCGCCAGGGACTGCATGGTCTGCCCCGCCGACGGCATCAACTGAGATCTTCTTATAAAAGCTTCGGCGGTGACCGCCAGGTTGGTACCCGTATCTCCATCCGCCACGGGAAATACATTAATCCGGTTCAGCTCCTCTTGATTGCGAATCAGTTCTTCCCCGCCGGATATGAAAGCGTCATAAAGATCTTGAGCCTCTAAGATTTGGTAGTTCATGCAATAATCTCCAAACGATAATAATTACCATTTACTTCTTTTTTTAGTATTATAAACAATAAAACCCGGGAAGGCAAAATTTGATTTTGCATTTACGATAAATTATCCTTCCCTAAAAGGAGTACGCCATGTTTGCCTTTGATCCCTACAACATCATCGCCGCCTTGGTGGTGACCATCACCATTCAGGGACTATTTTTCGTCTACGCCGCCACCAACCGGACCGACAAGGTTACCGACTTCGCCTACAGCTTCAATTTTCTGGTGTTGGCCCTGTTGGGGTTGTTGGCCAACCGGGCCTTCGCCCCGGTTCAGATTCTTTCGGCCGTGGCGGTGTCCCTCTGGAGCCTCAGGCTGGGGGGTTACCTGTTTATGAGAATTCTCAAGATCGGTAAGGATCCCCGGTTCAACAACCGCCGGGAAGATACGGTAAAGTTTCTAGGATTCTGGGTTCTCCAAGCCTTGGCGGTATGGCTCATCATGATGCCCGTCACCATCGTCACCAGCCTGAAGAACCTGGGACCCCTGCCGGGATGGGCCTGGATCGGTCTGATCCTCTGGGCGGCGGGTCTCATTATAGAGGCGGTGGGCGACAATCAGAAGTTCCGGTTCAAGAGCAACCATGAAAACCGGGGCCGCTGGATCGAATCAGGGCTCTGGAAATACTCCCGCCACCCCAACTACTTCGGAGAAACCCTGCTCTGGTGGGGCCTCTACCTTTTTAACCTCCCCTACCTGACAGGATGGCTTCACTTTGCCGTCATCGGCCCCGTGTTTATCACCATCCTCCTGCTTTTTGTCTCAGGGATCCCCCTGCTGGAACAGAGCGCCGACGAGAAATTCGGCAGCGACCCGCTCTATCAGGAGTATAAAAAGCGGACCAGCATCTTCCTGCTCCTGCCTCCGAGGAAGGGTTAAAATGAACAAGTTAACCCTGCATCGACTCTCCCTACTCCTCCTGTTCGCCGCCCCCGCCGCCTCCCTCGCCGGGGAGGTGCTTTTTGTGGGAGATATTTACCTTCAAGGCACCGATCCTCCGGAGCTGGTCTTCCGCTACGAGGGAACCGTACCGTTTTGGGCCACAGCTACTTTAATCTGGACGGATCCCTGGCGGCCCGGGAGGAGCTGACCCTGGAAGAAGGCAGAATGGTTCTCCACGAAACCCGGTTCTTAGGCCCCGGTGAATCGTCCCGGCTCACCCGCCGGGGAGACCAGGTACTCATGGAATTCCGGGATGCCGGGAAGCAAAAAGAGAAACTGGTGGATTTTGAGGAAAATGTGGTATTCGGCCCCACCCTGGAGGGTTTCTTTCAGGAAGAATGGGAAGCCCTCCAGGCAGGACAGGAGCGGGAAATTTTCCTGCCCGCCCCGGAGTTTCTGCGGATGGTTCCCTTCAAGGCGGCCAAGGTGGAGGGGACGGACTTCAACGGCCCCGGCAGACTGGTGGTGGAAGTCAGCGCCAAAAGCCTGCTCCTCCGGTTCCTGGGAGCCCCCAACCAGTACGTCCTGGATGAGACGACCCGCCGGATCGTGGAGATCCACGGCCCCACCCTTCTACCCCGGTGGAACGGTAAAAAGTGGGAACTCACCGAGGCGGATATCTTCATCCGGGAGAATTAGTCCCTTTCTATCAGATCGACCCATTCCTTGGGAAGGAGGTTCACGGGGTGGATGAATCCCATCTGCCCCGCGTCCTCGTTTACCACCATGGTGGGGAGCCCCACCAGTTCATAGTAGGCATTAATGGCCGCCCCGCCGGAGTTTCCGCCGTTAATCTCTGCATCGGTCTTGATGATGGTTCCGAAGGGGGTTCTTTGAAACCCGCTGACAATGCCCTTGGTGATGGATACCGAGGTCCTGCTGCCGGTACCGCCGATGCCGGGATAGCCGATGATGGTCAGGGGCTGCCCCATGACCAGCCGGTCCGCATCCCCCAATTCATAATAGGGGAATCGGTAGCCGAAGGGCAGGGGCTGACCGTAGAAACCCGAAGAAACCCGCAGGAGGGCCAGGTCTTTTTCGGTATCGTACTCCAGAACCTCCATTCGAAAGAGTTCCACCGGAGGGGTAGATGGATCCAGGGTTACCGCTCCATAGATCAGATCCGACGGCCTCCCTGAAAAACCCCTCACCACATGATAGTTGGTCAGAACCAACCCCTTCCCCGACACCAGGCAGCCCGAACCGGTTCCCCCCTCGGAGATAATTTCCAAGGTGGAAAGAAGGGCACGATCCAGCATATCCTCGGGGATGGTGAGGAAAGGCAGGGCCTTGAGGGCCTCTGCCGGCTCATCCGAAAGAGAGGCGATGATGGAAAATTCCTCCATCGCATCGTTGCTGATCTGGTCGACCACGGTGATGTAGTAGGTTCCCGGTTCCAGGGGTTCTTCCGGAAAGTTTCTCCATATCACCGACTCACGGCTCATAACCCATTCACCCACCAAATCGGCTTCCCGGGAATTGAACGCCGGTTCTCCCCGACGGACCAGCAAGTCCAGGTCGCCGCTGGTATCAAAAAGATCCACCCGGAACGCATCGGGATTCGGAGGCACTTGGATGGTAAAAAGTTTTACCATGCCCTCCGAAGGAAGAAGGGCGGCGGTGATGAGGGAATCGGTTACCAAGTCTGCCGCCAGCTCCGCCACCACCGTTTCATAGGTGAGGGTAAAGGGGACCTCCGACTGAAGCCGGCCGTTCACCCGGGGAAGGGTGTTTAGCTGGTATGCCACATCCACATAGTAGACTCCGGTCTGCAGGGGGGGATCCTGAAGACGCGACGTGAAAAGCACCTCGTTATAGTCATCCTGAACGGCATAGGCGCTCACGTCATCGTAGGACACGATATCCTGGCCGTACTTGATAAAAAGATCCAAGTCGGCGGGGGCATCGCTGAGACTGAGCCGGATGCCGAAGGCATCGGCGGGAACCTCGATCCGGTAGGTTTTATACCAGGGAGAATCGGGGCTGAGATTAATGACCCCCGAAACCGAAGAGCCCGGAGAGAGGGTTAACTCCCGGGGTTTCTTAGATTCCTTGGGCTCAGCGAAAAGAGAAACCTGGGTGATGGTACATAAAACGATAACTATAAGGGCTTTGTTGATGAACGCTTTTTTCAAAGGAATCCTCTCTTTCTGATTTTCCGACGGCGCCGACAAATAAAAGAAAAGCGGTTCTGCAGGATCAGAACTATCCCGCCGTTACGAATAGAAACCGCTGAAACACCGAACCGGTTACAGAGAATCTACCACATTTTCACCGGATCAACCAAGTCGTCCCCGGAAAAGGGAAAAGAGAAAGTGTTGAAGAAGAGGAGGATACGGCATAGAATGGGAGGCTCAATCATACCATTCGGGAGGAACCGATGAGTGAACAATTGCCTCTGTGGGATCTGGAACCCCTGTTTCCCGCTGGAGATAAAACCGCCTACGAAAAAGCCCGGAAGAGCTTGAAAGAAGAAATCAGGGACCTAAACCTGTTTTTAGATGACCGCGGTCAGACAGAATCATCGCCGGGACCGTGGCTGACCGCCGCGGTTGACCGGCTTAACCGCCTGGGAGACCTCTACGAAGAGCTCATGTCCTACCTCTATTGCCGGTACTCCACCGACACCAGGGACAGTGCCATCGTTAAGGAACTCAACAGTCTGGAGGAGGATGCGGTGACCCTCAAGACCGCCCAGACCCGCTTCCGGGAGATTTTGGGAAGCCTCAACGAAAAGGAACCGCTGCTGCCCCGGATTCCCGAGCTCACAGTCTACCATCATTTCTTCGAAGAAGAGCTCTATTTCTTCAAACACCAGATGAGCCTGGCGGAGGAAAATCTGGCCGCCGACCTAGGCCGCAGCGGTGCCGAAGCATGGAGCCGGCTGCAGGAATCCCTCTCATCCACCGTCAGCTGCCTCTGGGACGAGAATTCGGGAGAAAAGAAAACGGTGATCCAACTCCGGGCCCTGGCCTTTGATGCGGACCCGGAGATCCGCAAAAGGGCCTTCGAAAAAGAACAGGAGCTCTGGAAGCAGTCGGAAAAAGCCTGGGCCGCCGCCTTAAACGGTGTCAAAGGAACCTCCTTGACCCTTTCCGCCCGGCGCCATTATTCCGGCCCCCTGGAAGCTAGCCTCAAGGCAGCCCGGATCAGCAGAGAGACCCTGGATGCCCTGATCGGTGTGATGACCAAAAACCTGCCGGTGTTCCGGCGGTACCTGAAGGCGAAAGCCCGATACATCGGAAAAGAACGACTGGCCTTCTACGATCTTTTCGCCCCCCTCACATCGGCGGATGGCGGAGCGGCCTCCGCTGCTTGGAGCTTCGAAAAAGCCCGGGATTTTATCATCCTGCAGTTCTCCCGATTCTCGAAAGAAATGGGAGATTTTGCCAAGAAAGCCTTTCAGAATAACTGGATCGATGCCCCCCCCCGGGAAGGAAAGGTGGGAGGCGCCTACTGTACCAGCTTCCCCCTGGCGGGGGAAAGCCGGGTGCTCTGTAACTTCGACGGATCCTTCGATGCCCTCACCACGGTGGCCCACGAATTAGGCCACGCCTACCATCACGAAGTGCTGAAGGATGAACCATCCCTGGCCCGGCAGTACCCCATGACCCTGGCGGAGACGGCTTCCATCTTTGCCGAGACCGTTGTCTTTAATCAAGCCTACCAGGAAGCACCCGAAGAGGAGCGGCTTCCGATTTTAGAGACCTATCTATCGGGAGCCACCCAGGTCATTGTGGACATCCTCTCCCGGTTTCTGTTTGAAAGCAGGGTCTTTGAAAAACGGAAAGACGGAGAACTGGGGGCAGAAGAGTTCTGCGCCCTCATGACCGCCGCCCAGAAAGAAACCTACGGCGATGCCCTGGATCCCGAAGCGCTTCATCCCTACATGTGGGCCGTCAAGGGCCACTACTATATTCCCAGCCTGGATTTCTATAACTTCCCCTACGCCTTCGGCCAACTCTTCGGAACCGCCCTCTACGGCCTTTATCAGGAACGGGGAGCCTCCTTCGCCGAAGATTACCGGACCATCCTGGGTCTCACAGGCTTGGCTGACGCAGAGGAAGTTACCGCCAGGGCGGGATTCGATATCACCGGTCAGGAATTCTGGCAATCCGGAGTGGACACCCTGGCCCGATGGGTGGACGAATACGAAAAACTGACCAACCGGAATAACAAGTAAGGAGACGAAAGGGTGAGCGACAAAGTAGGAATCATCAACGCCGGTGCCTGGGGTACCGCCATAGGAAAAGTCCTGGCCGAAAAGGGCTGTGAAGTAGAAATGTGGGACTACATGGCCGAGGTGGTGGAAGACATAAACACTAACCACACCAACAGCCAGTATCTTTTGGGAGTCAAGCTCCCGGAGACCCTGAAAGCCACCACCGACATCGCCCGGGCCGCCTCGGGGAAAGAGTTTCTCATCATGGCTACCCCCTCCCTTTTCATCATGAACATGGTGAAACAGCTGGCCCAGATTCCCGACATCGCCGAAGGGAAAACCGCCATCGGGGTCCTCACCAAAGGATTCATCGCCGGCCCCTCCGGGCCGCGGCTGATCCTCCCGAGTATGGAAGACTACCTTCCCGGCTTCTACCGGGACAATCTGGTTTACATCTCCGGCCCCAGCCACGCCGAGGAAGTGGCCCAGGGTAAACTCACCGGCCTCATCAGCGCGTCGAAAAACGGAAAAAACTCCATCCGGTTCCGGGAGCTCTTGTCGTCTCATCCCCTGATGGTTTTTTCCTCCCTGGATACCATCGGCGTCCAGACCTGCGGCGCCGTGAAGAACGTCATCGCCGTGGCCTTCGGCATCCTCGATGCCCTGATGGAGATATCCCCGGAAATCGGAGACAACACCGAATCCCTCCTCCTGGCGGCGGGACTCAACGAAATCATGAGCATCGGCACCGCCCTGGGATCCACCTATCCCGAAACCTTCACCTCCATCGCCGGAGTGGGAGACCTGGATGTGACCTGCCGGAGCAAGCACGGACGTAACCGCCGGTTCGGCCGGGAAATCGTGAAGGACCGGATCCTCACCCGGTTCAAGGATCTGGATGATCTGATCACCAACTGGCATCAGTTAGGCTACCTCAGCGAGGGGGCCATGGCCACCCGGTTTGTGGGACAGCTGGCGGAGAACTACAAATTGAAGCTGCCCATATGCCAAACCGTCCATGCCATCCTTAACCGGGAAATCGATCCCCTCCGCGCCATCAGCACCCTGCTGACGAATATGACCGGATCAACCGGCGGCGCCTGAAACCAAAGCACAAGCTATTCGAGTTTTGGCGTTTTATAAAGCAAATATGAATGAGTAATTTTGAATGGCTATGAGAATATAGGAGATTTTTGATCCAACAGTGTCTGTTGGATCAAAAATAACCTTAGAAAAAACGCCAAAACCGGCCATTAAATCCAATTTTGATGAAGGGCTTCTATATATTTAGTAAAACGAAGATGTAGAGGATGGGTGCCTGCGCGATTTTTTCTGAGCGCAGGTGCCTATCCTCGAGAATCTTCGTTTTGCTTGGGCAATACCTTCGTCAAAATTGGAATATATGCCGAAGCCCGGAGAGACTGGACATTATCCGGTTCTTCTGGTAATATCCGGTTAAACGGCGCCGTACCCAAGCGGTAAGGGAGAGGTCTGCAAAACCTTCATGCAGCGGTTCGAATCCGCTCGGCGCC
>CAYYNJ010000132.1:0-7854 GCA_964472775.1 uncultured Spirochaetaceae bacterium | reverse complement strand
GCCTTAGAAAAAGCGGTTCTGAACGAAATTCAAAAAGCAGGGTTAGAGAAAAACCGTATGATCACCAGTTTTAATTCCCTCGCCCTCAAAGCCTTTCGGCGGGTAGCCCCCCATATTCCGGTGGGAATCATCTACACCGACAACGAAGAGCTGCCCTCCTACCTCCGGGCAGGGCAGGGCCGTTTTTTTACCCGCTGCAGCGCCCTTAAACCGGACCATCAGAGGGTGAACAACCGGTTCATGGCTTACTACGCCGGGCTTCTGCGGTACCCCATACTCCCTTGGACAGTGGATGATCCCGCCAAAGCCGAAGATCTCATGAAAAAGGGGGCTTCCGGGATCATATCCAACGACCCGGGCCCCCTTAAACCGCTGTTTAACCTCCCCTAGGGGAGGTTATTCACCATCGCCTCACCCAGGTTCTTTCCCAGGGTTTTAAAAGCCGCCGAGATAGTACCGGTCTGGCTGCTGCCCCGGGCCCGGGAACTGGTATTGGCGGAGTAGAGGATGGTCCCGGTGGAGAGGTCTGCTCCCTTGGCCTCTCCAGCCACCTGCACAATCACCGCCCCATCGGCTTCTTCAAAGCTGACGATCCGGGTGAACCCGAAGATAACCCTTTGATACCGGCCGCTTAGATCGGCCCTCAAGCGGTCTAAAAGATCCCCTTCGGAGAAGCCCGCATAGGCGGCCGCATCCACTTGAAAAACCTGAAATCCCTTATCGGTCAGAACCTCGAAGATTCCCGAAGCCGAATCGGACCGTCCCATGGGATTCCCCCCCCGGTCACGATCGATGAGAACCACCGCAGTGGGAATACTCCGAGCCAGACTGACAACTTCATACCGGAACTGGGCCCGTTTCTGGTTCACCACCTGTTCCAGCCCTTCCACCAGGCCGTAATAAGAATCGGGGAGACTCATCAGGGGTTCCAAGACACTCCTGAAATCAAGAGACATGGTTAAGGTTTCCTTTCCCACGAAAGCGGCGGGGGGACGGAGGAAGGCCACCTGCCCCTGCCCGTCGGTGAGGACCATTTCAGAGGTGGGAGAAAGCCTGCCGCGCCGCATTACCTGGTAGGATATTCGAACATTAACTCCGACCAGTCCCGGAGCCGTCTCATCTGTTCCGCCGGTTACCTTGAGCCGGAAAGGATCGCTGAAAGGATTGTTTAAGGTTCCCAGGATCAGATCGTTTTGCGGGATGAGCCGGATTTCGCCCAAGGCGCGTTTGGCGGAGTTGATATTCCGCTCAAATTTCACCGCCGCATTATCGACGCCGGACGACGCCGCCGCCAGGGCGGCTTCGGAATATTTCAAAGCGGCCTTGTAATAATCACCTGCGGCGAAGAGGATATTCCCCTCCTCTTCAGGACCCGAAATAGCCTCTTCCTGTTCGGCGAAAAGCGCCTCGAGCCGGGCTTTTTCGTTCAGCAAGGCACCCCGGTCGTACTCGGCCAGCAGGTAGACCGTCACGCCCGAAGGGCCTCGGCTGGTATAGCTGTCCACCACCTGAAGGTCGCCGATTTGAGCCCGGGAACTTTCGGTGATGGTCTGGCTCACCTGAGACTCAAACTCTCCGTAGGCATCCCGGGCTTCCACGGTGGTGTCGGAAGTGATTCTGACCCCCAGATACCGGGTGATCTCCGAAACCAGCTGGCTCCCCGCCTGCTGCCGTGCCGCCGCTTCATCCCCTGCGGGGTCCGATCCGGCGGCTACGAAGGAGAAACTGTTTCCCGATTCTCCGGGAGGATCATCCACCCATCCAGGCCGGCCTTCTCCGGAAGAGGCGCAGCTTGCCGCCAGGAACAAGAGTACCGCCGAAACAAACAAACCAAGACTGATTTTAACTTTCTTTTTCATAGATCCCCCTCTCACAAGCCCGAATCAAAGGTCAAGGCGCTGCGCTGCTGCATAATCAATGAAAGGCCCTCTAAATCCGGGATGGTATCCGCCACATCATAAATAGCATCCTCAAGATCAAGGATTTCCCCTAACAGATACACCTCATACACCGACTGCTCGGGGGTATAGGAGAGCTGCCTCAGGGAGCGGACCTTCCGCTGCAGTTTCTGTTCGAAATCCCTCATGAGCCTTCTATCCCGGGTATTCATGATGGTGAGGCTATACTTGAGCCCCCGGGTCATGGCTTCCCGGGTCTCCCGGTCCGCCGTGCTGAGGGCTTCGGGCATGGCTTGAAATACCGCCGAAGCCACGGCGTTGTTCAGGGCATCCGCCTGGCTTACGGTGGAAAAAGCGGGGGGGTTGGTTTGATAACTGGCGGCACCCCGGCCGTCGGCGGTGGAGGCTTCATAGTTATTCAGGGTAACCGTGGCGCTGCCGTAATGACGATTTCCATCGGAGTTTCCCGTGACACTCATGTTTATCTCGATGTAGATATCGGCGTTCAGTTTATGGGCGATCCATTGGATAATGCTGACCGCCTGCCCGGTTTCCTCTTCGTAAACCAGCTCCTGATCTTTCTTAAGACTCTCGATCTGCTCAAGATCAACGTAGGTCATGTTGTTCTGATTCAGATATTTGTTGGCACTCACCACCGCCGCCTTCATGAGGAAGGGATCTGCCGGGCTGTTTTCGTTGTAATACACCATGTAGGTGAGGTCGGACATGTAACGGTTGATGAAGGCTTGCTCTTCCGCCGAAGGAGGCGCTTCGGGCGCTGCGGCCACAGGAGCCGCCGCCGGTTCCTCCGTGGCCGGGGGAGAAGGTTCCTTTTTGCCGGGATCCGCCGGAGCCGCGGCAGAGACAGCCCCCGCAGGGGGTTTCTGGTCAGCGAGGGCCAGAGACTGGTTAGCCGCTCCGGTAACCTGCCCCCCTAGAAGCATTTTTGCCGCCAGGGAATTCCCCAGGGCCTTTAGATTAACCCTGATCATGAGGCTGTAACTGGTACCATCGCTGGAGAGGGTCTGCAGGGTTTCGGGAAGAACATAAATATTGAAATCCTTAACCTCGGAAAAAAAACTGTCGAGCTCTGGTTTCTTGACCATGGCCACCGCCGGGCCTAACAGATCCTCGGCGGCTCTTCTTACCGCCATGCCTTTAGCAGCGTTCATGGCCTGGAGGCCGCTGCCCCCCGAACCGGATCCATAGTAGAGAGGCGTTTCGGTGGGACCACCTGAGGGAACGCCGCCGGTGGCACAGGAAAAAACCATCAGAATTAATAGCAGCACCGCCGCTGATAGGGTAAATTTTCTCATTATCAATATCTCCTTACTGATTTATAATTTGTAGGTAATTCCCAGGCTCCCAGACACACCGCCGTAGGTTCTGCCCAGGACCGAGCCCAGAAGGGCACTGTTATCGGCCACGCCCAGCCAGTAGGCCATTCCTAGACTGCCGAAAATCCTTAGATCCCGGCTCATCAGATAGGAAACCTGAAGGTCCACCAGTCCTCCCACATGGGTCAGGATGAAATCCTCGGGGGAATCTTCTTCCAATTCCCAAATAGGAATAATACCGCCGATACCCACCGCTCCCATAGGACGGACTGCCAAGCGCTTAAAATACCAGTTCAATTCGGTACCCACGTAGCTGTTGAAAGGGAGTCCCCAAAGATCGCCCACGGAAGAACCGAAGGGAACCTCAAAACCTATGATGGGCCGATACCGGTAAAACCCCCGGGAAGGAGCGGCGCGCAGGCCTAACATAAACGCTTCTAAAGACCCCGCACTGGTAAGGGCCTGCATATACAAAGAGGCATCGACCCCCAGGCGGGGAACCTCCTTGAGCTGCTCTCCCACCGCTGGCCGGCCCTGGGAGTAGAGGACGTACCCGTAGGAAAGTTCCTGTGTAACATCCTTTATCTTGATCAGCCCCTGTTCTTCCTCCATCTGATGCCCCGTGGGCAGCACCTTAGTACGGATCAGGGCAAACTCATCACCCTTCTGAACCCCCATGTTCCGGCCGAACTGAAGCAGGATGGTATCAAAGGGCAGCACTTCCACCACCCCGGTTTTCAAGGTAAACTCCGGTATGGATCGCACCTCAAATTCCAGCTGAGGGGCAATATAATCCGCCGCATTTCTCAGGGCTTCCTGAGGATTTTCACCGGTTCCGGTGGTTTCAACGTTAACGAAAGCAAAGGTTGTCAAGGTTTCAACGTTAATGAAGGAGAAAGAAGTGGTAAGTACCGCTTCCCAGGAATCAACGTCTACTTGATTATTTGAATATCCCGATAAGACAGGGACAACCACGATGAAGGACCCCGTGAGCCGGTTGAAATCCGCTTCGGTAAAGGTCACCTCCCCGAGCCGGACCTCCCGGGGTATTTCCACATTTTCCTGTTTATACTTGCGTATCTCGGCGATAAAGGAGTTCACGTCCCCAGCATCGAGCCGGTAGGTCATACCGATGACATCAAACCTTCCGATATTCACAAACACATTGCTGATCTGACCATCCACCAGCCCCAGAGCATCGGGAGAAATAGACCAGTCATAGTAATTCAAGGCAAAAACCGCAATCTCTTTACGTTCCGAGACCTCTTGGGCTCCGAGGGGCCAAATAAGGACCAGTACGACAATAACCAACAGCAACCTTTTCTTCATTCTTCCTCCTAAAGAGATCAGGTAATAAATCTTGTTTTATGTTCCGCCGCCCGAGGGATACCCTAAGCGGGGTTTTCCGGTAAAATATCAGTCTGTTCATCCTCTGCCGACGAGAGGACCTCCCGACTGGTTTCGGTCTGTCCGGTGAGCCTTAAGTTCTCCTTAAGAAAGGTTACATCTTTGAGGAATAAGGAGGTTGCGCCGCTGGTTGCCAGGCCTATACGAAAGGCCGAGACAGTTTCCAACGCTTCTCGAGGCACCATTACATGGTTGAACACCAACCCTTCTTCGGTGACAGTACAGTCCCATTCAACAGAAGATCCCATCTCCTGGGTCGATTCAGCCAAAAGCACCGATCCATCTTCCTTGGTTCCCCAAAGCTGAACCACCAATGCATCCTTAGGATCAGACCCAGGCTCCAGGGAGGCAAAACCCGTGAAGGACTGAAGGTCTCCGGTCAAAGGCGGTGAAAGAAACAACCCGCCTGGAGACAATTCCAACCGACTGAAACGCAGATGATAGTCTCCCGTTATCTCCGCTCCTGGTAAAAGATGGGGGCTGTCAAAACCGTCTGCCAAGATCAGCCGGTGCCCATACTCTTCCAACTGATCCAGTTGAAACATCCCCGCCGAAGGGGAAGAGCGCCCTAAGAGATCCCGGAAATAGACACCAAACTCATCCAAAATAACCGGTGCCCCCTCTTCGCCTCCCAAGGAAAAGGATCCCTGAGCGCTGAAATCTTCACGAGCCCAGTTTTTCTCCCCTGAAGCAAGAAGACTCCCTCCTCTGTAGAGAAGAAAATAGATCTTATCTTCCCGATAATCGGGTACAACCGAAACGGTTATAGGAGGATAGGCACCGGGTTCGCCTCTTTCTACAGATCTCAGAGCCAAGGTTTCCCCGCCACCTAAGCCTGCATTAACGAGGAGGAACCCTTCATCATCCAGCTCAAAGGCTAATGAAAAATCTCCTGTTTCATTTTCTGCCCGGAAGATGGCACCACCCCGAAGGTTATCGGCAACCGCCAGGGAAAACACCAGAGAAAACGGCTCAAGCCGCCCCTCGGCGGTGACAGGAAAAGGGAAATAGTCGCCGGTAAAACCTGAGAAAAGATCCATCCGATACCCGAAAACACCCCGGTATACATCCAACACCGGCTCTTCCCGGACCGTGAGGACCAGTTCCGGCTCTTCCCCTGACCAATCAGCGTACTCGCCCTGAAAATGAAAAAGGGTGGAGAAAACACCGGGATTCTGGAAGTGAGGATCGTCGACTTTTATCTCTTCGCTGACGTAAAGCAATGTTTCCTGATAAACGGGACTGGAAAAGTCCCACGATGATCCGGCAGGGGGAGCAAAGGGATAGAAATCAGCCCGGACCGTATAAGCTCCCACCGTAACGGGTGCCGACACCGCCAGACGGGAAGAAATCTCCGAGAGGAGTCCCTCTGTGAGAATCTGTCCCTCCAAGGACCAGCGAACCCAGGGATCCGCTTCCAGAGGGGGAATTCGAAGTTCCATAAGCCCCTGGGCTCCCGGTTGAAGAACCAGGGGATAAGAACTGATCCCAGAAATCCGCGGCATAGTATCGGTATGAAAAAATTGAAGAAAACGTTCGGCCACAACCTGATCGTCTTCCATTACCTGAAAGTGAAGCCGGTAGGGGCCCGGAGTAAGGCCTTCCGGAAGAGCGACAGGCGAAATTTCCCCAAGGTCATCAACCTCAACCTTGGTAAGAGAGGTTCCGTCGAGGTTCTGAAGATCGATGGATAGGTTCTTTCCTTCATATGTTCCGGCAAAGAGGGTTACCGAAAGCGGAATGGTTTCCCCGGAGGCAACCACACTACCGTCGTCCAGGGTAGTCATCACCAGATCGGATTCCTCCACCGGTGACATAAACCCACCCTCCTCACAGGAGAAGAAAAAAACGAGAAAAATAGAAATCAGTAGAACCCTAAAAAAACCTCTCATTCTGTATAACTACCCAAATTAAGTATAGTGCATCTTAACCCTGCTGACCAGTGAATCAATCTAAAACAGTAAAAAAAGAGCCCCCCACAGATGGGGGGCTTTGATGATTTTTCCCGACCGACAGCGCTACCTGTAGAGGTTAGAAGGAGTCCCCGCCGAAACCGGCCTGGGGCATACCTCCTCCCAAAGGATTGCTGCCGGAAAACACATCGCCCATCAAGCTTCCGCCGGCGGGAGAAGCAGAAGAGGCAAGGTTGGCGAAGAGTTTGTAGTAGTAATGCATTTCCGCCAACTGACCTTGAAGAACCGGTTCATAGGAATGAAATTCGGTGAAGAACTCGCCGCTGTTCAGCTTACGGGAGATGTCGGTCACTCCTATTCCCTGGTTATGGTAATCCTGCAGGGTTTTCAGGGAGTAAAAAACTTGTTCAAAGAGGTTAAAAATTCCACGGGATGGAATAACATCCTTGCTTACCTCATTGTAGATCAACATGAGATCGGAACTGTAATCCTGGACCTCTTTACCGTATAGCTCGAGAACACCTCGGTGGGAAGCAACCTTTTTGTAGGCTTCGGTAAACCTTGCCAGCTGTGATTCGTACTGGAGGGCGTAGGCCTTAACGAAGACCTGAGCCCCGGCCTTAAAAACCTGCTCCCGCTGGTTGATCCAGAAGGTTTTATAGAGACTCTCATCTCCCGGGTCTACATCAATACGGCGAAGGGTTTCACCCGAACGCTTTTCCACCACCCTTCCCGCCTGAGCGTACTGCTGGTTATACTGATCATCTTCGCAGGCGACTTTCCCTTCGGAACACACCACAAGAATCGACCCTTCCGGAGCGGTGATCACCTCAAATTCGGTTCCTCTGACCCCGGCGATGGCAGACTGGGTTCGAATGTTCAGCTCTTCACTTCCGGTAAGTTTCTGTACCTTGAATGACAAAGATCCGGCTAATAAAGGCAGGTCGGTCTTAGCGCTGCCCATTTGACGGGAGAAATCAAGATAGAAGACAGTTTCCTCCGCCACCTTCACGAGGGTTCCCGGATTAGCGTAGGAAGTAAGCTCCATCTCCAAAAGACCGTCACTGCCGGTTTCGATTAAATCGTGGTTAAAAATATCCATTCCCACATCGCTGTCAAAAAGTTCCAGGATCTCACCATCCCGGTGAATGTCGACAATTCCTTCCAAGTAGACTATTCGTCCCACCGACTCCGCAAAAACAGGCAAAACCGTCCCGGAGAGAAGAATCAACACCATCATCCAGGGAGGGCTGGAATACGCATGAATATTATTTGCAAGGATTTTCATCTTCATTGCCA
>CAYYNJ010000131.1:7542-7865 GCA_964472775.1 uncultured Spirochaetaceae bacterium | reverse complement strand
CAAGAGGGGATCCTTCACCGGCGGAGGGCCAGAGGTATCGTAACGGTCGGAGCCGGACTGGCCGGGCAAATCGGACCACAATCCCAGATGGTACCGGGCATACCAGCCGTAAACCCCCGTGGGATTATCCGCAAGAATCTGGTGAAAGACTTCACTGCCCTGGGGTTCTTCACCCCGGTAGGAGGCGGTTCTCACCGTGAGGTAGCGGGCTTGGGCCCGGCTTGTCCTGCTGCCGTACTTCTCCACCTCCTGGGCGGTGTCCGCCAAGACATGCCACGCCCGCCGCTGCAGGAGGAGGCTGAAAACAGTATCGATGGTATCCT
>CAYYNJ010000131.1:6147-7528 GCA_964472775.1 uncultured Spirochaetaceae bacterium | reverse complement strand
CACTGAGGGCCGTGGCGGGCGAAAATTTCCGGGGCCCTCAAGGGATCCTGCCGGAGAAGCATTTCCTGAAGGTACCAGAGAACCCTTTCCTTCTGGGTCGAATCTACCAGATCCAAGGCCTCCTGAAAGGCAGAAACCGCTTCCCCTTCCCGCCCGGACCAGCGGAAAAGCCGTCCCGCCGCAAAATGGAGGGCCCCCGCCACGACGGGATCAAGATTATCGGTTCGGCCCAAATGGGAAAGGCGGAGGGCTCCTTCCCGGGAACCTCCGGTTACCCGATACCAGCTCACCAGATCCTCCACCAACGAAGGAGACAAGTTCCAAGGAACATCCAAGAGGGAAAGAAAAACACCGCTATTTTTTGGCGCTTCCCCGGCGGCCAGATCCGCCTTGGCGTTGATGAGCTGATCCGCTGGGCTCTCTTCCCGGCCCGCTAAATCCCTGAGCTCAAGAAAGGCAGGATCAGCGGGAACCCCCCGGACCGCCTGAAGAAGCCTTTCCTGCTCAAAGGGGGTACCCACTGCGGCAAAGGCGGAGAGGAGGGGATCATTCTTCCCCCGGGATTTAAGAGAGCCCTCTAAAGCCGACAGCTTTCCCTGGGCCGCCAGGGCCCTATGGAGGCGCTCATCGAGGCTAGACCAGAGAAGAGGTTCGCTCAAAATGAGGTATTCCAGATCCGGCCACTCTTCGGCCTCTTCCAGCAGGGCTGACAACTCCCAGAAGGCTTCTTCCCGCCAAGGGGAACTCCCGGACCACACCAGGCGCTGAAGAACCTGTCTGGCCTCGGCGTTACGGAGAGAGTCCCGAAGGAGAATTCCCAACACCAAGCTGTTCTTCTCCCCCCACCGCTCCATCTGAGCCTTGTTGAAACGGAAAAACCGCTCCTCCCTAAGGACTGCGTCGGCGTCCATGATCAAGCTTCGTTCCAGCGATTCCCGGGAAGGATAGACCCGGGCGCCGCCCTTACAGGAACCTAAATAAAGGAAAAGGGAAAGGAGAAGCAGAGGAATGAAAATAAAACGACGGATCAAGAAAAACGCTCCTGATGAAGAAGTTCCGCAAATTCCGGAAACAACGCCCCGTCACGGTGACGGGGCACCAACAGAGCCATCATAGAACAAGGAGAGAAAAGGGTCTACTCTTCGTAGATATAGAGACTATTTCCCGCATAAATGAGGTCGGGATTGGGGATGCTGTTATCCCGGGCAATCTTTCGGTAAAGCCAGGGGGTTCTGTAAAAAGCGTTGGAAAGATCCCACAGGGTGTCTCCCCGCTTGATCCGGTAGGAAACCCTCCGGGGTGCCGGGGGGGCCGCCTCTGCAGGGGGCTCAGGCTCGGCGGGCACTTCCGCCACAGCTTCTGGAAGCTCCTCCTCAACCGC
>CAYYNJ010000131.1:2067-6137 GCA_964472775.1 uncultured Spirochaetaceae bacterium | reverse complement strand
GCACCGGGACGCGCGGAGGCAAAGCGAAAGGTTTCCTGCACCGCCTCCGCCGCAGCAGGAACCGGTTCGGGGTCGGAAACAACCTCGGGTTTTTCCGGCGCCGGTTCTTCCGCCGCCCCTCCGGAGGCCTCTTCCTGGGCCGTCAGAGGCGGAGTCGGTTCGGCGGGAAAGCTCCGTAAAAGGAGCATCAGAATGAGGGCGGCGATGGCGAGCCCTGCGATAATGAAGGCTAAAAGCATGAGCGGATTAAAACGGCGCTTCTTTTCGGGTTCTTCCTCCGTTTCCTCTCCGTAGGTAGTCATTTCATCACCGGAGAAAGTTTCGTCCCCATCGTCATCGGAGGGGGCATCGATGTCTCCGAAGAAGTCATCATCGAAGGGAAGATCGCCCTCTCCGCCGGAGGACATTTCAAAATCGGGTTCTCCGAACTCATCGGGTGCGGCCAAGGGGTTAAGACTCACACTGAGGGACTGCTGCTCCCCGGTGGCACCATCGCTGGCAGTAGCGTTGAGGTTCCCCTCATCATCCACCCCCAGGAGAAGCTCAATCTCCGGTTCTCCCTGGGGAGAGAGTTCAATTCCTTCGATGGTGAGACTTCCCACGTAGGAAGCGTCTTCCATGGTTTCACCCTGACCCTTGTACAGATCAATCTTCACGCTATCCTGATCGTCGTTAACCGTGGTCAGAACGAGCCGTTTCCGGATCCGGCTTCCCTCTTTCATGATGGGGTAGAATTCCCCATTGGCTATCCGAATACCTATCATAGAATCAGACACTCTTTAACCCCTTTTGTTATAAAAGCGTATCCCCCGGCGATGGGTTTGTCAATTAAATTTCCCCTTCCCGGGCAGTTCCTTGACAGAACTCCCATGCCATGACCATAATAACTTCATGTTAGACAGTTTCATGTTCATACCAGTCATCGTCCTGCTCACCGCTATGCTCCTGATGGGAATCGGGATCACCTTAAAGCGCCACGGCTCCCAGCGGGAAAAAAAGCGGTTCAAAAGCAAAGACGCGGCGGCGGCCTTGAAGGATGCCAACCGGCGTCTGGCCCAGAATCCCAAGGACGCATCGGCCCTTACGGTGGTGGCAGAGGCGTATTTTAACGAACAGAACTGGGAAAAGGCGTATAAAACCTACAACCTGCTCCAGGAACTCTGCGCCACCGAACAGGAACTGGACGAATTTACCATTACCTTAAGACTCGCCCTCTCGGCGATTAAACTTAAGAACTATAATGTGGCCTATAAGAATTTCCTCATAGCCCGAA
This sequence comes from uncultured Spirochaetaceae bacterium, assembly GCA_964472775.1. Taxonomy (GTDB): domain Bacteria; phylum Spirochaetota; class Spirochaetia; order UBA9216; family UBA9216; genus CAYYNJ01. The sequence goes on along the minus strand of CAYYNJ010000131.1, from coordinate 4,864 downwards.
GCATGAGGGACGACGTTTTCGAGGTTAACTTCAATCTGGGGTACCTGGAGTATATGAAGAAGAACTTTGAAAAGTCCGCGGGATACCTCTCCCAAGCCCGAACCTTGAAGACAGACCATCACCAAATGCCGAAATACCTGGGGTTAAGTCTCTTCAAGCTGCTGCGGTTCAACGACGCCGCCCAGTTTCTTAAACAGGCCATGGATTTGGATCCCAGCGACAAAGAAACCCTCTTCGCCCTGGGGCAGACCTATCAAAACCTCAACCGCGGTGAAATGGCCCTGAAAATATTCACCCATCTGAGAGGCGACCCCGTCCTGGGTCCCAAGGCGGCTCTATCGGCGGGTACCCAGAATTTTACCAGCCGCCAGTACGAACGGGCCATCATGGATTTTGAAATCGGCCTGCGTCATGAAAACATCGAGCCCAAGATAAAGGAAGAACTAATCTACCGGTTGGGGGTTTCCTACATTAAGAACCAAGCCATCCCCCAGGGACTCAAACACCTGAAAGACCTTCAGGATATGAACCCCGGCTACAAGGATGTGGCGTCCCTCATCCAGCAGTATTCGGAGCTGAATTCTAATAAAAACCTGCAAGTCTACCTGATTTCAGAAACATCCTCCTTTGTGGCTCTCTGCCGGCGTCTTTCGGTAAGCATGTTTCCCAGTGCTAAAGTGAAGGTGGTGAACATATCGGTGAATAAAAACGAATATGCCGATATCTTGGCAGAAGTTTATACCGCCAAGTGGGAAGACGTGGTCCTGTTCCGCTACATGCGTACCACAGGGAGCGTGGGAGAACTCATTTTGCGAGATTTCAACTCCAAAATTAAAGTGCTTAAGGCGGGGCGGGGATTCTGTTTTACCGCCGGAGAGTTTACCGACGGGGCCCGGCAGTTTGTGGAAGCCCGGTTGATCGACCTGGTGGAAAAGGAATCGCTTCGGAAGAAGCTTGAGATGCTCGACAGGGGTTAACCCCTTAAAGAACCCACGGATCAAGAATCAGAAGATGCCGTTCTGCCTCAAGAAAAGGAACTTGCAGCGGAATTAGTTTCATCGCCTCCGGTGCAACTCCCAGCCCCTGAAGTCCGGCCATTTCTTCTTCGCCGTTTTCCCGGGTTCCCTTGTAGGCGGCGATCCGCCCCCCCGGGGCGGTTAACCTTTTCAAATCGCCATAAACCTGCGGCAGGGCCGAAAATGCCCTAAGGGTTACCAAATCGAAGGTTTCGTTAAGATGCTCCATGGCCCGCTGTTCCACCCGGACACGGCTCCCCAGCCCCAAAAGGGCTACCGCATTCTTAAGAAAGTCGCACCGCCTCTTCTGTTTCTCCACCAGAACCACCTGTGCTTCGGGTAAAAACAGCGCTAAAGGTATTCCCGGAAACCCGGCGCCGCTGCCCACATCGAGGATGGTCCGAAAAGCCTGTTCCTTCAGCACCCGCCACGGAGCGAGAGCGTCGAGAAAGTGTCGGGGGATGAGATCCGCCGGAGCCTCCCGGGAACCGCCTTCACCGCTGATGAGGCCATGGGTGGGATTCCAGAGCCGAATTTCATCCCGGAACCGGAGGAGAAGATCGATATGAGCCGGGGTCCAGGGAATCTCAAGCCTGTCCAGGCCCTCACAGAGCTGGGTTTTCTGATCCATCTATCCTCCCTCCCGCCGGTCCTCTCCGATTCAGCAGAACCATGAGTACCGCAATATCCGAATTTCTCACCCCCGAGATCCGGGAAGCCTGTCCCAGCGAGACGGGACGGATGGTCTTCAGTTTCTCCCGGGATTCATGGGAGATTCCTTCCACCCGGTGGTAATCAAATTCTTCGGGGATTTTCATCTTTTCCATTTTTTCAAACCGCTTTATCTGCAGGTCCTGCCGGGCGATATAGCCTTCGTACTTAATATCCAGTTCCGCCTGCCGCAGCCACTCCCGGGGAAACCCGTGGTATCCCGGAATAAGAGGGAGGATTTCATCCACCTCCACCTCGGGAATCTTGAGCAGCTGTTCTAAGGTCCGGCCGTTGAACCGCTCCAGATGAACCTGGGTTTCATCGGCGGAAAGCCGGGTAGCCCGAAGCAGCTCCTTGATCTCATCCATGCCGCGCTTTTTTTCCTCCAGGGCCGATAAAGCTCCGGGTCCGGCTAGGCCTATCGCCCCGGCCTTCTCGGTGAGCCTCATATCCGCCGAGTCGTGGCGGAGGCAGAGGCGGTACTCCGCCCGGGAGGTGAACATCCGGTACGGTTCCCGGGTTCCCAGGGTGACCAGGTCATCGATGAGCACCCCGATATACGCTTCCGCCCGGGAAAGGATCAGGGGCTCCGCCCCATCCAGGTAGCGGGAGGCGTTAATCCCCGCCAAAAGACCCTGCCCCGCCGCCTCTTCGTATCCCGAGGTACCATTGGTCTGGCCGGCAAAAAAGAGGCCCCGGTACCTTTTGGTCATCAGGCTCGGATAGAGCTGAATGGGATCAACATAATCGTATTCCACCGCATAACCGGGCCGGATGATGTGGACATGCTCCAATCCGGGCAAAGTCTTGAGGAACCTCTCCTGGACCTCTTCGGGCAGGGAGGATGATATGCCGTTGAGGTACACCTCTTTGGTATCGGCCCCTTCGGGTTCCACAAATATCTGGTGGCGGATCCTATCGGGGAACCGGACCACCTTATCCTCGATGGAAGGACAGTACCGGGGGCCCGTGCCGACGATCTGCCCCCCGTATAGGGGCGATCGGTGGATGTTCTCTTGGATGATCCGGTTGGTTTCCTCGTTGGTGTGGGTGATGTGGCACGGAATATC
>CAYYNJ010000131.1:0-2057 GCA_964472775.1 uncultured Spirochaetaceae bacterium | reverse complement strand
CACCCGGCGGTTGCCGAAGGAGAAAGGAAGCATCTGATCATCCCCGGGCTGAATCTCCATTTTGGAGTAATCCAGGCTGTCCGCATGGACCCGGGCGGGGGTTCCGGTTTTCAGCCGTCCCAGGGTGAATCCCTTTTCCCGGAGGGCTTTGCCCAGCCCCAGGGCGGCGGGCTCCCCCAGCCGGCCCGAAGAGGTCACATAATCGCCGATAAAAACCTTGGCCTCCATGAAGGTGCCGGTGGTTACCACTACCGCTTTGGCGGTGAACCTCCGTCCCCGCTCGGTAACAACCCCCTCGACGCCGGTACCGGAAGAGTCCAGAATCAGATCCGTTACGGTATCCTGGAAGAGGTGGAGGTTTTTCTGCTCTTCCACGGTTTTTTTGGCCAACAGGTTGTAGGCAAATTTATCCGCCTGGGCCCGGGGGGCCTGAACCGCCGGCCCCCGGCGGCGGTTTAAGATGCGGAACTGTATCATGGTTTGGTCTATGAGCCGGCCCATCTCACCCCCCAGGGCATCGATCTCCCGGACGATATTCCCCTTGGAGAGGCCCCCAATACTGGGATTGCACGAAAGCCTGCCGATAGAGTCCATGGTTTGGGTGATAAAGAGGGTGGACCGGCCGATTCTTGCCAAGGCCAGGGCCGCTTCAATGCCCGCATGGCCGCCCCCCACCACGATTGCGTCAAAATCCAAAATTCACCTCCCGGGAATCAGAAAATCTCTATTTACCCACACAAAAACCGGAGAACATGGTTTCCAGAATCTGGGCGGAAGTCACCTCGCCGGTTATCTCTCCCAGGCTGTCTAAAGCTTCCTTTAGGTCCATGGCCACTCCGTCCAGGGGTGCCTCTTCCCGAAGCCCCTCCTCTACGTGAGTAAGGGCCTCCACGGCCCGATCCAGGAGTCTTTTCTGCCGGGCCGAATCTATAACCGCCTGGCCTGAATCGGCGGTGATTTGAAGTTCATCACCATGGATGCGCCGCAAGATCTCCTGCTGCAGGGCGTCGAACCCTGAGCCGTCCCGGGCGCTGACGGGAAAAACTCCCTCCGGATTATCCTGAACCTCCGCCGCATCCACCTTATTCCAGACCACCAGCACCCCGGATTCTTCACGGTTCTCCCATACGGCCCGGTCTTCGGGGTTCATGCCGGCGACGCCGTCCACCAGATACAGCACCAGGTGAGATTCCCGGGAAATCTCCTGGCTGCGCCGAATTCCCTCGGCCTCCACGCTGTTGTCGGCTATCCGCAATCCCGCCGTATCGATGAGACAAACGGGAATCCCTTCCAGAGATATCCACGCCTCCAGATAGTCCCGGGTGGTACCGTGTACTTCCGAAACGATGGCCCGGTCCTCCCGGAGAAACAGGTTGAACAGAGAAGATTTTCCCGCATTGGTCCGCCCCGTCAGGGCGATCTTCAAGCCTTCCTGATAAAGCCGGCCCGCCCGGTAGGTGGAAGAAAGCTCCTCCAGCTCCCGCCGCTCCGCCGAGGCTTCTTCAGGGGAGGGCAAAATCTCGTCACCCACCTCGTCTTCGGGGTAGTCCAGCTGCAGTTCCAAGGCGCTCATCATCATGACCAGCCGGTTTTTTATCATGTTCACCCGGGCCTCCACGGATCCGGAAAGCCGGTGCAGGGCCAGATCGTGGGCCCGGGCCGTCTTGGCGGTGACTATTTCATGAACCGCCTCGGCTCTGGTCAGGTCTATTTTGCCGTTCACGAAGGCCCGTAAGGTGAACTCCCCCGGGGCGGCGTCGCGGAACCCGGCGCTCCGCAGGCTCTCCAAGATACCTTGTACGGCGGGGATCCCCCCATGACAGGAAATTTCCGCACTCTCCTGGCCCGTATAGCTTCGGCGGCCCCGAAAAACCGCCACCATGACCTGATCCACCGGATCGCCCCCCGGCCCCCTCAGGATGTGCCCGTAAACCAAGCTGCCCCCCGGAGCCTCCCTGAGCGCCCGGGGCCGGGAGAAAACCGCCTCCAAGGCCGATAAGCTCCCCTCTCCGGAAACTCTGATGACCCCCAAAGCGCTCTGTCCCCAGCCGGTGGCC